>JBIPOQ010000056.1:0-11990 GCA_044379055.1 Myxococcota bacterium | reverse complement strand
CTGGATCAACTTCCAGTACTACGCCTCCACAGTCGACAACAAACGCTACGGCAGCGGCAACAAGGTCCTGCACAACGTGGTCGGTGGACATCTCGGCGTCTTCGAGGGCAACGGAGGCGACCTGCGGATCGGGCTCCCCCTGCAGTCGCTGCACGACGGCGATCGCTGGGTCCATACACCGCTGCGGATCAGCGTCTTCATCGAGGCGCCGAGAGACGCCATCGACGCCATCATCGAGAAGCACGAGCTCGTGCGCCGTCTCGTCGAGAACGAATGGATCTTCCTGTTCCAGATCGATGCGGAGGGCGGAGGCATCCAGGCCCGGCGCAGAGGCGGCTGGTCCACCGTCTGAAGCGCTCAGAACCGGAACTGGAGACCCGCGCTGATCGCCAGGTAGTAGAGGTCGTCGATCGCACCCTCGTCGGGCGTGTCGAAGTCCTGGGCCGTGATCAGCGCCGTGCCTTCGGTCTGGAGCACGATGTGCTCGGTCAGGTGGAGGTCGAGACCGAGCCCGACGCGACCCGCGAAGGCGGCGCGACGGCCGTCCTCGATCTCGATGTCGTCGTCCTGCGCTTCGAGCGCGCCGGCGACCGGCCCCCGATCGACGTCGTAGACCGAGACGCCCGCGCCCAGCAGGAGATAGGGCTGGATGCGCCAGATCGGTGCGATGAAACGCGTGTTGACGGTCAGCGTATGGCCTTCGATGTCGTAGAGCCTGCCCGAGAGCGCGCCGCCGCCCGGACCGAGATCGCCACCGATCTCGACGTCGTAGCGGTCGATCCATTCGTAGCCGAGCTCCGCCGCGAACCAGGACGCCGCGCGGTAGCCGATCCGCGCGTTGATCCCGCCCGAGTCGTCGATGTCGACGCTGCCCTGCTCGTCGAGCTCGTCTTCGAGGTAGTCCTCGATCTCCTGGTCGAAGAAGTTGTACGCATAGCTGCCCGCGAGGGTCACGTAGGGACCCGGTCGATCGAAGGGGTCGGCGGCCTCGTCGTCGGCCTCCGCGCGGGCCGGGAAGACGGAAAGCAACAGGAGCGCCATCAGACCGAAGCCGACTCGGACGAGGCCGAGCGCTCGCGCCCGCCTCGAGTCGTTGCCGGCCGGATCGGACCTTCCGCCGTCGAACATCGTCCCTCTTCCTTTCCGGCGCGTCGCGCCGCGTTCCTCAGCCGTTCGGGTCGTGGCACTTCTTGTATTTCTTCCCGCTGCCGCACGGGCACGGATCGTTCCGGCTGATCTTCGGCTCCTCGCGGACGTAGGTCAGACCGGCATGGTCGTGGTCGTGATCACAGTCGGCACCGTGGACGTGCGCATGGCCGTGGTCGGGCTCGTGGTCATGGTCGCAGTCGGCGCCGTGAACATGACCCGTCTGTCCGATCGATCGTCGTGCCGTCAAGGAGGTCTCCCAAGGGCTGCAGGTTCCGCGCTCGCGCGGCCTGGCGGATGTAAGTCGATCCGGGCGAGATCGTCCAGACTCGCTGCTCAGAGCTGGCCCGAACCGAAGTCGAGGCCGAGCAGGGCCTTGCCGACGCGTTCGTAGTGGGCGGGCGAGATCGCGAGGTGCTGGGTCAGGGCGTGGACGTCGCGGAAGCAGCGCTCGAGCGGGTGGACCGTGCCGGGCGGGGAGGCGACGGCCGTCATGCCGGCGGCGTTGCGCATCCGATCGACGGCCTCGGTCGCGTGCTCGGTCGCGCTCAGGTAGCTGAGGCGAAGGCGCGCGAGATCGTCGAGGGTCGGCGTCGCGCCGTCGGCGATGCGATCGAAGATCCCGCCGGCCACGAATCGAAGATGGGCGCGAGCCGCGTCGACGAGGGCATGCGCGCGGGCGACCTCGGTCTGGACGCGCGCGGTCTCGCAGAGCGGCGTCGCGGTCATCATCGCGGGCTTCGTCCGGGCGAGGACCATCAGCTCCTCGATCGAACGGCGGGCGATTCCGATCGCGACGGCGGCGAGGGTCGCGCCGAGGCGGCTGAAGGTCGGGAGCTCGGCCAGGGCGTCGAAGCGCCGCGAGCCCTTGGCGCGGAAGTCGAAGGTGTAGCTCGCGGGGACGAAGACGTCGTCGACGATCGCGTCGTGGCTCCCCGTGCCGGCCATGCCCGACGGATGCCAGGTATCGAGGATCCGGACCTCCCGCGACGGAAAGAAGGCACCGACGATCTCGGGGATCCCATCGGGCGCGAGCCGCGGCTTGCCGTCTTCGATCACGAGCCCGCCGGCGACGAGCCAGCTGCTCTGATGGATGCCCGAGGCGAAGCGCAGCGTCCCCGCGACGCGATAGCCGCCGGGCACGGCGGTCAGCCGCAGCGACGTCGGATTCACCGAGCCCGCGCCGAGGGCCCGCGGCGGCTTGACCAGCGCCTCGAGCGCCCCCTGATCCTCGAGCAGCGCGAGAAACGCGCTGTTGCCCGCGCCGATCGCGAGATTCCAGCCCGCCGATCCGTCCGCCGCCGCGACCTCTTCGAGAATCGGCACGGCGTCGATCGCGTTCAGCCCCGAGCCGCCGATCGAGGTCGGCTGCAGCATGCGGAAGAGGCCCGCGTCGTGGAAGGCGTCGACGACGGGCGTCGCGAGACGGCGCAGCCGCTCGCTCTCGTCGGCCTGCGCGCGGATCAGCGGGCCGAGCGCACGGGCGCGATCCGTGAGCTCGGACTGGACGCGAAGACGCTCGGCGGTCGGCATGATTCACCTCGCTCGGGATGGACTCGAGCCCGCGGCCGAGCATGACACGCAAGACGCCCGGATGCCGACTCGTCCGGCGCGTCTGGCCCGTCCCGCCCGGGCACCTCGGCGCGCAGCCAGTCGACCCGCCGTGACACCGTGATGCACCTTCTTCTCCTTCGAGTCGAGATCGGTGCGACGCTTCGCTCAGAACGAATAGCCGAAACGCGCGAGATCCTCGCGTTGCCCGATCTGGACCAGGACCTGCGAGAATCGATCGTAGGCATCCCGATACGACGGCGTCTCGCGCGCGAGACTGACGTTGATCCTCGGAATCTCGCACGGCGTCCCGCCCACGCGGCGGATCAGGTCGTCGAAATCCGCCTGCAGCCGCTCGTACCGCAGGACGACGTCGACCCCGTCGACGAACGGGCCGTAGACCGAAGTCGAACGACCGAGCAGCGAGCGCAGGAGCCAGTTGCGGAGGAACCGGCGGCGGATCCACTGCGGGAACGTATGGGAGGCGATCCAGCGGACGTCTTCGGCGCGGTTGAGGCCGCTCGGACCGTAGAGCCAGGAGTCGGGATCGGCGACCCGATCCGGCGGCGCGCCGCGGCGCTTCGCGTAGATCGAGACGAGCCGCTCGTAGGGGTTGCGCACGCTCGTCGCGACGACGAGCTCCCGGCGCATCGCCTCGTCGACGAGACCGTGGGCCATCAAGTCGCGGAGCGTCGAGTGCTTCTTGCGGATCTCCGGACGGTTCTCGGCCGGGAGCCACTCGCCCCCGAACCGCTCGATCAGGAGCTGTCCGATCGCCGTCGACCCGGTCGCCGGGGTCAGGACGAAGAGCAGTCGGAGATCCCGGCAGAGGATGGCCATCGCGCCGGCTCGCCTCGCCTAACGCGCGCCGCGCAGGAGTCGGCCCGGCCGCGCCCCGGTTGCGGCGTCGCCCTCGATCGTCGTCTCCCCCGCGACGATCGTCCGCCGGTAGCCGCGGGCGCGCTGCATCAGGCGGCGCCCCTTCGCGGGCAGGTCGAAGATCATCTCGGGGAGCAGGACGTCGAGCTGCGCGTGGTCGATCAGATTGAGATCGGCGCGCAGCCCCGGCGCGATCCGCCCGCGATCGCCGAGGCCGTAGAGCGCCGCCGGCTCGCTCGTCAGCATCGCGACCGCCTGCTCGAGGGGAATGCGCGGCCCGCGCGTCCGATCGCGCACCCAATGAGTCAGCATCAGCGTCGGCCCGCCCGCGTCGCAGGCGACGCCGCAATGGGCGCCGCCGTCGCCGAGCCCCCAGACCGAGGCCGGATGGGTCAGCATCGCGTGGACGTCGTCGAGGCTGCCGCGGAAGTAGTTCGTGAACGGGAACATCAGGAAGGCGCGTCCCTCGTTCTCGAGGAAGAGGTCGTAGACGAGCTCCGCCGGCTCGCGGCCGAGGCGCCTCGCGCGGGCGGCGATCGTGTCGTCGGGCGACGGCTCCATCTCGAAGCGCTCGCCGAGGATGAAGAGGTTCTCGAAGCCCTGGTGCACCATCGCCGATTGCGGATGCCCGTAGGGCCCGACCGGTTCGGCCAGGATCTTCGCCTTCACCGCCGGATCGCGCAGGCGCGCGACCCGCTCCGCGAGGGGAAGCGGCGCGAGGGCACGATAGGTCTCTCGCGTCGAGAACGTATGCTCGTCGCTCTGCAGCCCGATCAGGATGCCGGTCGCCCGGTTCGCGACCTGCGGAAAGATCGGCGCACCCGTTTCGCGAAGCTGCTGCGCGCGGTCGAGCAGGCGCTCGAAGCGGTCGATCTCGGTATGCGTCTGGACGAGGGAGAAGGTCAGCGGCCGGCCGATCGACTTCGCGAGGCGGCCCATCCAGTCGATCTCGGCGTGGGCCGTCTCGCTGACCTCGCCGTCCATGCCGCGCGGTACGACCTCGAAGACGCCGGTCCCCAGCTCGCCGAGAACGCGCGCCAGGGCCTCGAGCTCGCGCTCGCTTGCGAAGGTCCCCGGAACTTCGAGCCCGCGACTCGTCCGATGCGCCAGGATCCGCGAGGTCGAGACGCCGAGGGCGCCGGCGCGGATGCCCTCGCGCACGATCGCCGCCATCTGCGCGAGCTCGGCGTCCGTCGGCTCCGCCGCCCCTGCCCGCTCGCCCATCACGTACGCCCGCACCGCCGCATGGGGCACCTGCGTCCCGACGTCCATCATGAAGCGCCGCGCGGACAGGGCCTCGAGATACTCGGGGAAGCTCTCCCAGCGCCAGTCGATCCCCTCCGAGAGCGCCGTCCCCGGAATGTCCTCGACGCCCTCCATCTGCTCGATCAACGTCTGCTCCCGGCCGGGCCGGACCGGGGCGAAGCCGACGCCGCAGTTGCCCATGACGAGGGTCGTGACCCCGTGCCAGCAGGACGGCGCGAGCATCTCGTCCCAGGTCGCCTGGCCGTCGTAATGCGTATGGACGTCGACGAAGCCGGGGGTCAGGAGCAGGCCCACCGCCTCGACCGTCTCGGCGGCGCGAGCGCGGGCGGCGAGGTCGGAAACGGAGGAGAGAGCGGGGTCGCGCTCGAGCGGGCCGTGGGAGACCGCGGCGATGCGGCCGGACTCGACGAGGACGTCGCCTTCGAAGGCGGGGGCAGCGGTGCCGTCGACGATGCGGGCGTTGCGGATCAGGAGGGGGGGCGGGCTCGAATCGGTCGTCGATCGCATGAAGGTCTTCCTCGAGCTCGAAGGCGTTCTCCAATCTAGCCCCTGTCCGAAGCGCCCCGCGACCGCCCGGCCCGGCCTGCCGGACCCGGCCCGTCACCCCCGACAACGCCCCGGATCGCGTTACCATGGTCCGCCCGAATCCCGAGCACGAAGGACCCCCTCTCCATGACCATGCCTTCCAACGTCGGAATCATCGATTGCATGATCGGATTCCCCGCCTCCGACTTCTCCCAGTACGAGTTCATCCGCAAGCAGCTGAAGGACGCGCAGTCGCGCGACGGCTACGACTTCCCGGTCGAGTACATGTTCAAGCACGTGCCGAAGGAGCTCTACGGCGCGTCGAACCCGATCGACATCACGCTCCACGAGATGGACAAATACGGCATCGAGCGCGGCCTGATCGGCGTCGGCGGCGACGTCTCGGCGCGGGCGCTGAAGGAGCATCCCGATCGCTTCATCCCGTCGGGCAACGTCGACCCGAACCAGGGCATGGAAGCCGTTCGGCAGATGGTGCGCGAGTACGAGGAGTTCGGCGTCCGGGCCTTCGGCGCGTTTCCGGCGGGCTGTCTGCCGCAGGTCCCGATCGACGACGCGAAGTTCTACCCGATCTACGCGAAATGCGTCGAGCTCGGCGTTCCGATCTTCGTCTGCGCGGGCGTGCCGGGACCGCGGGTCCCGATGGCCTGCCAGCACGTCGAGCGGATCGACCGCGTCATGTACGACTTCCCCGAGCTCGTGTTCGTCACGCGCCACGGCTGCGAGCCGTGGGAGCAGCTCGCGATGAAGCTGATGTTGAAGTGGCCCAACCTCTACTACTCGACCTCGGCCTTCGCGCCGCGGCACTACCCCAAGGCGATCATCGACTACGCGAATACCCGCGGCGCCGACAAGATCATCTACGCGGGCTATTTCCCGATGGGTCTCTCGCTCGAGCGGATCATGGGCGACATGCCGAAGGTGCCGTTCCGCGACAACGTCTGGCCGAAGTTCCTGCGCGAGAACGCGCTGAAGGTCCTGAAGCTCGACCGTTAGGCGGAGCAGCGGCCGGGACGCCGAGAAGGTCGAATCCATGAGCGAGACGAATCCGGATCCGCAGGCGCTGGAAGGTGCGGTCGCGCAGGTCCGCCAGCTGATCGCGCATCTGCGCAAGACGAAGGCCCCGCGCGCAGAGCTCCTCCGCGTCGAGCGCGAGGTCGCCGCGCTCGCGGCGCTCCTCGCGCCCTTCGACCATCCCGGCCCCTACGCGCAGGCGGCCCTCGACGTCGCGGTCGTCGTCGAGAACGGCGGCCCGCCGCTCCATCTCCCGCCCGCCGAGTTCTTCCCGTACAGCCCGATCATCGGCCCGCGCAATCCGATCGCCGCCCCGATCCGTTTCGACGTCGTCGATCTCGCGGACGGCGCGAAGGAGATCCGCGCCGAACACGTCTTCGACGCCCCGTACAACGGCCCGCCCGGCTCGGTCCACGGCGGCGTCATCGCGCTGGTCTTCGACGAGCTGCTCGGCTGCATCGGCGCCGTCTCGAACGTCGGCGGCTTCACCGGCCGCCTGACGATCAGCTACCGCTCGCTGACCCCCATCGGCCAGCCGATCCGCATGCACTCCTGGATCGAGCGCACCGAAGGCGTCAAGACCTTCATCAAGGGCACGATGCACTGCGACACGCCGGCGCCGAACACCCTCTGTGCCGAAGCCGAGGGCATCTTCATCCGCCCGAAGCGTTCGATCGTACAGGACGCGCTCACGCGGACGGGGCACCGGTAGGCGGGGCGGCGGCCGGCGGCCGGCTCCGGGCCGGACCGCGCCGCCCGCGGCGGATCGGACCGGGAACGCCCTCGCGTCGGCGAAAGCCGACCGCTCCCAGGCGCTCGGACCGTGCCCGCCGGATATGCTGCCGGCGGCCCAGCAGGAAGGGGCCGGGGATCCGACGATGCGCGTGATGGTGACGGGCGGGACGGGGTTCGCGGGATCGCATAGCGTGCGGGCCTTCGTCGCGGCGGGGCATGCAGTGCGGCTGCTCGTGCGCGATCCGTCGAAGGTCCGGCGCGTCTTCGATGCCCACGGCATCGGCATCCCGGAGCAGGACGTCGTCGCCGGCGACATCACGGACGCGGCCTCCGTCGAGCGCGCCATGGCGGGCTGCGACGCGGTCTTCCACGGGGCGGCCCTCGTCGAGATGAAGCGGAAGATGGCGGCGAAGGTCCTCGCGACGAATCGGCGCGGGGTCGAGCTCGTGGTCGGCGGCGCGGTGAAGCGGGGGCTGCCCTCCATCGTCTACGTCTCGAGCATGTCGGTCTTCTTCGTGCCGGGCTGCGGGCCCCTCCACCTCGACATGCCGATCGCGCCCGGCACGACCGCCTACGCCCAGAGCAAGGCCGAGGCCGAGCACACGATCCGCCGCTGGCAGGACGAAGGCGCACCGATCCGTGCGTCGTATCCGACCGGCATCATCGGCCCGGACGACCCGGGCCTCTCCGAAGCGAACCAGGCCGTCTACACCTTCCTCAAGCAGACCGGCGTCAATACCTCGAGCGGCTTCCAGATCGTCGACGTCCGCGACCTCGCCGCGCTCCACGCGAAGCTCCTCGAGCTGCCCGGCGGTCCCCATCGTTATGCCGCCGCCGGTCCGATGCACAGCTGGCCCGAGACCTATCGCATCCTCGACGACGTGACCGGGAAGTGGATCTGGCGCTTCCCCCTGCCCGGCCCGCTCTTCCGCGCGCTCGGCACCGTCGGCGACTGGATCAAGCACGTCTACGACTTCAGCTTCCCGCTCTCCCGCGACGCGATGGAGTACGCGACGCGTTGGCCGGGGACCTCGGCCGAGCGGACGACGCGGGAGCTCGGCATTCGTTTTCGCGACGCCCACGAGACCTACGCCGACACGCTTCGGTGGCTCTACGAGTCGGGCCATCTCACGGCGCGCCACGTCGGGAAGCTCGCGCGCTAGGGAAGGCGAGCGTCCGCGATCCCGACGAGCAGCGCCGCCAGCGCCTCCGGTCGCGCGAGGAAGGGCGAGTGGTCGCCGGGGAGCTCGTGGACCTTCGCGCCGGTTCGCGCGGCGAGCGCGCGCTGCGAGCGGGCGAGGATGATCGGATCGTCGGCGCAGACGACGTAGTCGGTCGGCCGGTCGCGCCACGCGGCACGCGCGATCTTCTCGCCCGAGACGCCCGTATTGCCGGGGCGCAGGCGTGCCGCGGCCGCGGCGGCCGCCGCCGGGTCGGCATCGGGATAGAAGAGCTCGGCGGCCCGCGCGGGATCGACCTCGAGCGAGCCCGTCGCGCTCGGACGCAAGGCCGAGAGAAACGCCGGCGCGATCTCGACCGGCCCGCCGTTGGGCGCCTCGCCGTCGTCGGGCGCGAGAGCGGTCAGCAGGACGATCCGCTCGACGACCGGATGCCCTCCGGCCGACGTCACGACGGCGCCGCCATACGAATGGCCGAGCAGCACGATGCGGCCGGCGCTCCGCCCCGCCGATTCGCTCGCGATCCGATCGAGCGCGCGCGTCACCGCCGCCGCGTCCTCCGCGAGCGAGGTCAGCGGAAGCTCGGGGGTCGTGCACGCGCGCCCGCGCCGGGCGAGGGCGGCGACGAGGGGCTCGAAGCACCAGGGGCCGTGGAAGGCGCCATGGACGAGGACGAAGGGGAGAGGCTCGGGCATCGTGCGATTCATGTACCGAGCGCGGCGAAGGCGCGCAATGCGGCCTCGCGGCTCTCCGCGAGATCGACGATCGGCCGGGGATAGGTCTCGCCGAGGACGATGCCCGCGGCGTGGAGGACCAGGGGCGGCGCCTCCCAGGGCTGCTGGATCCAGTCGTCGGAGAGCCGGGCGAGCTCGGGCACGAAGCGGCGGACGTAGTCGCCGGCCGGGTCGAACTTCACGCCCTGGCTCACCGGATTGAAGATCCGGACGTAGCTCGCCGCGTCGGCGCCGCAGCCTGCGGTCCACTGCCAGCCGAGGGTATTCGAGGCGAGATCGGCGTCGACGAGAGTGTCCCAGAACCAGGCAGCGCCCTCCTGCCAAGGGAGAGAGAGGTTCTTCGTCAGGAGCGACGCGACGAGCATGCGGACACGATTGTGCATCCAGCCCGTCGTCCAGAGCTCGCGCATTCCGGCGTCGACGATCGGGATGCCCGTCCGACCCCGCTGCCAGGCGCGCAGGGCCGCCGCGTCGTCGCGCCAGGGATAGCGCGCGAACTCGGGGCGCAGGGGCTCGGTGGTCGTCTCGGGAAAATGAAAGAGCAGATGATGGGCGAACTCCCGCCAGCCGAGCTCGGCAGCGAACTTGCCCTGCCGCCCGCGCGCGACGGGGAGACCCGCGCGCTCGCCGGCGGCGAGCATCGCGGCCCAGACCTGGCGCGGAGAGATCTCGCCGAAATGCAGATGGGGCGAGAGCCGAGAGGTCCCGAGACGATCCGGACGATCGCGTTCGCTTGCATAACCCGCGAAAGCGCTCGCGAGGAACTCCGCGAGCCGCGCCTGCGCTCCGGCTTCGCCGGGGCGCCAGGCGGCGCGAAGGCCGCCGTCCCAGGGAATCTCGGGCAACAGATCGAGGGCCTCGAGGGCGATCGACTCGGGCCAGCGATCCGGAGCCGGGAGTCGCGCCGGGGCGGCGAGCGGCGCGGCTGGCTCGGGCGCCGCGAGACAGCGGCGCCAGAACGGCGAGAAGACGCGGAACGGTGTCCGACCTTCGTCGAGGATCGTCCAGGGCTCGTAGAGCAGGGACGCGTTCGCGCTCTCGGCGACGAGACCGCGCGCGCGAAGCGAGCGCTTGATCTCAGCATCGCGGCCGATGAGCGACGGCTCGTAGCGGCGGCTCCAGAAGACGGCCTGTGCACCCGTCTCGGCGACGAGCGCGTCGAGTGCCGCCGCCGAGCTCGGCGCGCGGCGTACGACGAGCCGCGATCCGACGGCTTCGAGATCCCGGGAGAGCGCCACGAGCGAATGGTGGAGCCACCAGCGCGAAGCGGCTCCGGGCGCGAACGGCACTTCTTCGTCGGGGGCCCAGACGAAGACGGGGAGGACGGGCCCGCCCCGCGCGAGGGCGGCGACGAGGGCGGGATTGTCCGCGAGTCGGAGATCGAGGCGGATCCACCAGAGGGTCGGAGCCTCGAAGCTCAACGCGGGACGAGACGGACCGGGATCTTCTTCCAGGCGTTGAGCTCGTTCGACCGCATCCGGGCGGGCTCCCCGGTCAGCTCGATACCGGCGAAGCGTTCGAAGAACGCCTCGAGGAAGACCCGGGCCTCCAGCCGACCGAGCGCGGCGCCGAGGCAGAAATGCTCCCCGAATCCGAAGGCGAGGTGGGGATTCGGATTCCGGCCGATGTCGAACGCTTCGGGCTCGGCGAAGACGTCCTCGTCCCGATTCGCGGAGGCGTACATCATGACGACTCGATCCCCGGCGCGGATCGAAGCGCCGCCCAGGACGGTGTCGCGAGTAGCGGTCCGGCGGAAGTAGTGCACCGGCGTGAGCCAGCGCAGGAACTCCTCGACGGCGCTGGGGATCAGGCTTCGATCCGCGTCGAGTCGTGCGTACTCCGCGGGGCGCTGCATCAGCTCGAGCATGCCGCCTGCGAGCGTGGACCGCGTGGTCTCGTTGCCCGCGATGGCGATCTGGACGAATAGCCCGGCGAAGGTCTGCTGGTCGACCTGCTCGCCATCGAGCTCGGCGTTGCGAAGCACGTGGAGCAGCGCGTCTCGCGATCCGACGCCCGCGGTCTCGCCGCTCGCCGCGGTCCGGCTCGCGAGCTCGAACGCATAGGCACCGAAGGCCAGGGCGCTCTCCGTTCCCGCGTCCCGTCCCCGCGTCAGATCGGGATCGGCCGCGCCGGCGAGCAGGTCCGCCCATTCCCCGACCCGCTCGCGATCGGCTTCGGGGATCCCGAGCAGATCGCAGACCATCGCGAGCGGCAGCGCGCGCGCGACGTCCATCACGAAGTCGCATTCCCGCCCGTCCGCCACGCGGTCGAAGGTCGCGCGCACGACCTCCCGCATGCGTGCCTCGAGACCGCGCACGACGCGCGGAGCGAAGGAGTAGAGCACGCGCTTGCGCATGGCGGTATGCCGAGGGGGGTCGAGAGAGAGCAGGGTCGGCAGCTGGTTCGTGGGGTCGGCGAGCTGCATGCCCCGGATCTGCGCGGAGAAGATGTCCGGCTGTCGCGAGACACTGACGACATCGGCATGTTTCATGACGGCCCAGTAGCCGCCGACCCCGGGCATCTCCTGCCAGGAGACGGGCTCTTTCCGGCGTACCTCGGCATAACGTTCATGCGGCGGACCGGAGGAGGAAAGGACGTCGATGTCGAGTAGATGTCTCAAGGAGCGCTCCGTGAGTAGACGGGGTGGATTCTAGCCGCTGGTTCCGGGCGATCGGGGCAGGGGTCGGGCCGAGGCCGCCTCGCTCGCCGATCACCCGGCGTTCCGGCGTCGCCGCCAGGCGATGCCGACCCGCCGCGCCATCCGGTCGAGCCAGGGCAACCGGCGCGTCTCGACCGGCACGCCCTCGCGGAACAGGTCGACGCGATCGCCCACGACCCGCTGTTCGACCCCGCCCGCGAGCAGGACGCGGAACGGCCGATCCGGGTCCATCGGATCCCCGACGTCCGAGATGCGGACGGGCATCGACCCGCGATGACGCTCGGC
>JBIPOQ010000481.1:0-3350 GCA_044379055.1 Myxococcota bacterium | reverse complement strand
CCGATTGGGGGCCGCTCGAGCTGCTCGCGGGGACGATCCCGCCCGGCGAGAAGCTCAAGTTCTCGTACACCCGCGCGCGCACCTTCGAAGGCGCCTTTCTCGACACCGTCGTCTTCGCCGCGCGAGGCCGGAATCCCGGACCGACGCTCTGTCTCACGGCCCTGGTCCACGGCGACGAGCGCAACGGCTTCGAGGTCGCCCGGAAGGTCTTTGCCGACACCGATCCGAAGCAGCTCTCGGGGACGCTGCTCGTGCTGCCGGCGGTGAACATGAACGGATTCCGGACGGGAAG
The DNA here is from genome assembly GCA_044379055.1 of Myxococcota bacterium. GTDB lineage: Bacteria > Myxococcota_A > UBA9160 > UBA9160 > UBA4427 > UBA4427. The sequence goes on along the minus strand of JBIPOQ010000481.1, from coordinate 3,058 downwards.
TCGCTACATGCCCGATCGGCGCGATCTCAATCGCGAGTTCCCGGGCAGCGAGAGCGGCAGCAACTCGTCGATCATCGCGGGCATCCTGTACCGGACGGCACGGCAGTACTGTACGGCGCTGGTCGATCTCCATACGGGCTCCTTCGACCGCGCGAACCTGCCGCAGATCCGCGTCGATCTCGCCCATCCTCGCGCGCTCGAGCTCGCGAAGAGCTTCGGCGCGCCCGTCGTCCTCGGCGGCGCGGGGCCGCGGGGAAGCCTGCGGCGCGAGATGATGGAGGGCGGCGTGCCCTCGATCATCTACGAGGCCGGGCTTCCGCTCCGATTCGAGCCGGCCGAGATCGAGAAGGGCTACGAAGGCGTGCGCAACGTGATGATCCGGAGGGGCATGACGCGGGGGCGGGCGACGGCCGCGACGCCGGATTCGCGGGTCTTCTCCCGTTCGCGCTGGCTGCGCGTGCCGCTCGGCATGGGCGGCGTCTTCTATCCGGTCAAGCAGCTCGGCGAGCGGATCGTCGCCGGGGACGAGATCGCTCACGTCGAGGATCCGTTCACCGACCAGCGCTTCGTGATGCGCGCCGACGAGGCAGGGACCGTGATCGGGCTCGCGGTACCGCAGGTCGTCTTCTCGGGCTACGCGCTGATCCACGTCGCCCAGCCCTGAGAGGCTGTGAAGATATCGTCTCGGTCGCGGCGCTTGCGGCGGCGGGCCATCTGCGGCGTTGCTCCTCCTCGCCGTAGCTCGCTACGACTCGTCGTCGCGCCTTGCATCTGACCCACCGGCGCTGCGCGTCGCTCGGTCGACGATATCTTCACAGCCTCTGAGCCGTCAGCGCGCGGAGGCCCGGAAGATCTCTTCGTAGACGTGATTGAGGGCGATGCGGTGGGGAGCGAGATCGGGCGGGCAGGGCCCTCGGCTCGCGGCCGCGATCGTCTCGGGCCGGGCGAGCACGCCCGCGTCCTCCATCTCGTAGAGGGTGCAGTAGTCGTGCTGTCCGGGAGCCCGTGTGCCGTCGGCGGCGATTGCGACGTTCCGGAAGCGCCGCACGCCGAGCATGCCCGGGGCGCCGAGCACGGCGGCGACGTGGACGTTGACGTACCAGTCCTCGAATCGCTCGCGAAAGGAGGGCTCGACGTCGACCGTGACGTGCAGGATCGCGGGGCCGATCGCCTGGCTCCGGAGGCCGGGGGCGGCATCGATCTCGCGGTAGAGGGCTCGTCCCGAGCGGATCCGCCCCGAGAAATGCGGCGGCATCCCGATCGGACGGCCCACGTACTCGGGGGACTCGAGGGCCGCGGCCGACTCGAGCTGGTAGAGCGTGAGCGTCGCCGGCGGCCCGTCCGATGCGGGCGCGGGGCCGACCCGGCGCAGTCGCCGGGCCGAGACGAACCCGGGCAGGCGCAGGTTGTCCGCGAGATGCCCCTCGCACCAGCGCTCGAATTCCGGCGCGATCGCATCGTCGACGTCGGTGCCGAGGTGCAGGAGGACGGGAGCGATCGCCTGGCGCGCGCGCCCCTGGGCGGTTGCAGAGCGCGGGTCGCTCACAGGTTCCAGACCCGAGAGGCGTTGCCCGAGACGATCTTCTTGCGGTCCGCGTCGGGGATCCCGCCCAACATCTTCTCGACGACCGCCCGCGAGTTCGGCCAGGACGAGACCGGATGCGGATAGTCCGACGACCACATGATGTTGTCGACGCCGAGGCGCTCGACCGCATGGCGATAGGCGTCGGGCTCGTCGATGAAGGTCAGGAAGACGTTGCGATGGAAATAATGGCTCGGCGGATGCTGGATGGCCGGAAAGTCGTAGCCCTGGCGCGCCTGCAGGTCGTCGACGATGAAGAGCCACCAGCTGATCCAGCCGAGCCCCGGCTCGACGAACACGACCTTGAGCTTCGGGAAGCGCTCGAAGACGCCGCCCAGGATGAACATGCCGAGGGGCTCGGCGGTCGAGAGCGCGACGGCACCGACGAAGATGCCCTTCTGCGGCGTCGGGTCGCGGCGGGCGAGGCTCTCGAGCTGGGTGTTGAGGCCGATGTGCAGGCAGATGGGGAGATCGGTCTCCTGGATGACCTGCCAGAGCGGGTCGTAGCGCTCGTCCCAGTAGTCGGGCAGGCCGAGCTCGGCGGGGAAGACGGGGAGCTGGAGCGATTTTCCGCCCTGGGCCGCGACCCATTTCACCTCGGCGACGGCGCCTGCGATGTCGTGGATCGGAATCTGGTAGGAGGTGATGAAGCGGCGGCGATCGATCGACGCGAAGTCGTGCATCGTCTGGTTGAAGGCCCGCGTCGCCTCGCGGTTGCCCTCCTTGAGCAGGTAGAGGTAGCGGAACGCGCTGACCTCGCAGTACATGACCGACGCATCGACGCCGTCGGCGTCGAGGTCCTCGAGGCGCGCCTTCGCGTTCGAATGACCGATCCGACCCGCGGCGGGAAAGCGGCGGCGACCGAGGCTCATCATGTCGGCGTGCTGCTCGCCCTGGTAGTTCTGCTGCTCGCGCCAGCGGCCGTTCGCCTCGCTGCTCATGCTCTTCGCCATCGCGGCGCCGAACTCGCCGAGGGCGGCGTCGTAGGCGGCGTGGTACTTCGTCGCGAGGCGGAGCTTGATCTCGGGGTGGGCGAGATCGACGTGGTCGTCCGAGGAGATGAGGCGTTCGGCGGCAGACATCGGGGTTCCTCCGGTCGGGCGGTCGGCGGAAGGTCGGTCGTCGCACCGCCCGAGATCGGCCGACCGGCATCGCCGGCCAGCATATCAGCTGCCCCCGCCGCCGCCCGCCCGGCGCCTGCCGTCGCGCGCCGCGAAGGAAGGCCCGGGGGTCTCCTCGCCGAGCGAAGGACGACGCACCGCGTCCGAATTGACCGGCGGCCCGTCGACTTCGTATGCTCGCCATCGAATGTCCCGGAGGCCTCGCCCGTGCTCGTACACGTTCGTCTGGCGCTGGTCGTCGTCGCCCTCGCCCTCGGCGCCCTCGGCGGCCTCGGCGGGACGGTGGCCCGGGCCGGTCTCTTCGACGATCGCTTCGACTTCGCGTTGATCGGCGATCTGCCCTACACGCCCGCGG
>JBIPOQ010000480.1:0-3361 GCA_044379055.1 Myxococcota bacterium | reverse complement strand
TCCTCCCCGTCGTACCAGGCGATCGCCTCCCAGGGAATCGGCGCCGAGAACTCCATCGCGAACCAGTATCGGATCTGCGGATAGGGGCGCGCGAGGGTGATCTCGAGGATCGCAGGCGACGGCGTCTCGATACCCGCGATCGGGCCGACCTCGCGATACTGCTCGTGCACCGGTCGGGCCGCGAAGGCCGCGTCCGACTCGCGCCGCGCGGTGAGCCGCTCGCCGAAGGCCTGGAAATCCTCGAGGTTCGAGAACGGCTCGACGACCGGGCTGCCGACCTTCGGATCCGCGATGCGCGCCAGCGCGAAGGCGAAGTCGGCGGACGTGATCTGCCGGGTCCGGAGGCCCGGGGCCGAGAGCTCGAAGCAGGGATCGTCGTGGAAGAGCAGATCGGGTCGCAGCTCGAAGCGCCAGCGCGAGCGGCCGCCGCCGAGATCCGTGACCTCGGGGAGCGCGACGGCGAGGCCCGGGATCAGCTCGAGGGGCCGCTTCAGGAAGTGGTACTCGAGCAGGGTGTCGTAGACGGCCCCGGTGATCGCGTGCTCGCGCTGGGAGTAGGCGACCGCGGGATCGAGGCTCTTCGGCGCGTCGACGAAGGACCCGTAGAGCACCTTCGCCTTCGAATCGGAGGCGGGATAGGGATCGTTGCCACACGCGGCGAGCAGGGCGCCGAGCAGAAGGACGAGCCAGGGAGCGAGCGGACCGCCTCGGCCCACACCGGGTCGCCGCGGCGGCTCCATCGCCTGCCGCTCCGTCCGCCTTTGCGCCCTGCGCCGCACCTTCGACCGACCTCCCAGACCCCGATCGCCGACCTGCCCGGCCGCCACGATCGCCCCCCAGGCCCGCTCTCCCGCTTCTACCACGCCCCGCCGCGTCTCGCCCGGCGCTCCGGCAGTCGGAACAACCGATCGGAGAGCCCGGACGCCAGCATGACGCGGTTCCAGGCAAATCGCGCCTCCGATCGCATCTGCGGCGAGTCGATCGTCACGAGATTCGGGAACTCGACCCGCCCCGCGCCCTCGCCGATCCCCCCGTAGTCCTCGAAGCGCGCGCGGTAGCGGAGCACGCCTTCCGCGTCGTAGGCGCGCAGCTCGACGAGTCGCCCCGCGAGGTCGAAGACGAACGCGTCGCCGCCCCCGGCGAGGTCCGCCGCTTCGGCGAAGCAGGCCGCGTCGCGCCAGCCGCGCTCGGGATCCGCCGGGCAATCCGGCCGCAGGGCGCGGCGGCTCTTCGCGAACGCGACGCCGATCCGATCCTCCGCCTCGAGCCAGACCGCCGCCCGCGCGCTCCCCGCCCTCGGCCGCGGCGATCCGAGCAGGATGCCCACCGCCTCCGCGACCTCGACGTCGACCTGCGCGAGCTCCCAGAGCAAGGTCGGGGTGAGCAGCCCCTCCTCCATCCGTCCAGTCGAGGCGTCGTAGAAGCCGTAGTGCTCGCCGTCGCTCACGATCACCGCCGCGAGCTGCTCGAAGAGCCCGATCACCTCGAAGCGCAGGCGCGCCGGGCGCTCGACGACGATGTTCTGCGGGCGGTTCAGCTTGAAGTCCGGACCCGTCAGGACGACGCGCGCCGAGCCGCGCAGACCGGTGCGCGCCGAGGCGTCGGCGAGATAGGTCTCGAGGACCCCGCTCGCCCGGGCGTCGTCGATGGAGAGGGGGGTCCCGTGCAGGATGCCGGGAGGCGCCGTGCTGCGACACGCGAGGGCCCCACACGCCAGCACGAGCGCGAGGAGGATCGCGACGGGCGAGCGCCGCGGGCGGGCTGGCTTCACGGGGCCCCGTCCGAGCGCGGCGGGCGACCGAGCTCCCGGCGCAGACGCTCGATCTTCTCGAGCAGGTTCGGCTGCTCGGCCTCGCGCATCTCGAGCCCGACGGCCTCTTCGAAGTAGTCGAGGGCCCGCGCCTTCTCGCCGCGCAGCAGATGGACGTCGCCGAGATGCTCGGAGACGACCGGATCCCCGCCCGTCAGCTCCGCCGCCTGCAGCAGCTGCTTGCGCGCGCGTTCGAGCAGCGAGAGCGCCTCGTCCTTTCGCGATTCCCGGAAATGCACCTCGGCCATCTTGTAGTAGACCCAGCCGAGGCTGTCCGCGATGTAGCCGTCGTCCGGAGACAGGGCGAGCGCCCGGCGGATCATCTCCTCCGCGGCGTCGAGGTTCTCGCCCCGCTCGGCCCAGGAATAACCGATGTAGTTGAGCGCCGCGGCGTTCTTCGGGTCGAGCTCGAGGACCTTCTGCATCCGGGCGAGCGCCTCGTCGACGTGCCCCTGGGCGCCCTCGATGACCCCGAGCTGGTACTGGACCTCGACGTCGCCCTCTCCGCCGTCGAGCAGCGGCTCGAGCAGCGCCTTCGCGCGATCGTGCTCGCCGAGGGACGACATCAGCGCCGCCGCCCGCAGGTCGAGGGGTCGCGCCGGCGCCGCGGCCCGGAGCCGCTCGATCTCGCCGAGGGCCTCCTCGAGCTTGCCCTGGCTCTCGAGCACGAGGGAGATCTGGACCCGCGCCTCGACATAACGCGGGTCGCCCGCCGCGATCCGATCGAAGACCTCGATCGCCCCCGCGTCGTCGCCCGCCGCCCGCCGGATCTGGCCCACCGCGATCGCGAGCTCCGAGTCCCCGGGCTCCCGTCGCAGGACCTGCTCGAGGCGCACCGCCGCCGACTCGAAGCGCCCCGCCGCGAACTCGAGCGACGCGAGGCGGCGCAGCGAGTTCAGGTCGTCGGGATAGGTCTCGACGATCCGGGTATAGGTCTCGATCGCGGCGGCGACGTCGTTGGCGTCGATCTGGGCCTGGCCCAGGCGCTGGAGCACGCCGTAGTGGTTCGGATGCTTCTCGAGCAGCTCGCGGTAGATCGCGATCTCGCCGGCGCGGTTGCCGCGGGTGTGTTCGAGCTGCGCGAGGCGCATGTAGAGGAGGAAATGACCGGGGAAGCGCTCGAGGCCCTCGCGCACGACGGCCTCGGCGGCCTCGTACTCCTTGCGCGATTCGTGGACCGCCACGAGGGCGAGCAGCCCCCGGAGCTGGTCCGGCTCGAGGACCATGAGCTTGCGCGCGAGGGACTCCGCCTCGACGAGGTCCTGTCGCTCGATCGCGACCTGGTGCAGCGCGAAGGCGGCGTCGGCGTCGAGCGGCTCGCCGTCGGCCCGGCGGAGCACGCGGTCGAGCCCCTCGAAGTCGCGTTTCAGGTTGTAGAGCCGACCGAGGAAGAGGCGGGTCGAGGTCGAGCCCGGATCGAGCTCGAGGGCCCGCTCCGCCCCGCGGACCGCGCCGTCGACGTCGTCGAGCTGCCAGGAGAGCCGCGCCAGGCGCTCGTGGAGGACGGCGGCTTTCGGATCCTTGCCGACCGCGCGGGCGTCGGCCGCGCGG
>JBIPOQ010000055.1:0-12052 GCA_044379055.1 Myxococcota bacterium | reverse complement strand
CGAATGTCTCGACCCGAAGCCGGGCGAGCATACCGACGCCCTCGATCCCCTGACCATCGAAGCCGCCCTCGGACGCGCCGCGTCCTTCGTGACGCGCACGTCGAACCTCTTCACCGACTGGATGGAGATCTACGAGAAGCATCTGAACCAGCTGCCCTCGGACGATCAGGACCGCTGCCAGCGCGCGGGCGGCGACGCGAACATCCACTACCACCAGAGCTACTGGCGTCTCGACCCGGACCAGGCGCTCGTGATCGAGACCGACCGGATCCCGAAGGTCGGCAGCTGGAACTTCCAGCTCTCGAATTTCTGGATGGAGTCCCTCGAGTACCGCCACCACCGCATCCACATCAACCACGCGACCGCCCGCTACGAGCCCGATGGCAGTCTCCGCATCGTGGTCGCCCATCGCGACCCGGGTCCGCGTTTCCCGAACTGGCTCGACACCTGCCGCCACGATCGCGGCGGCATGCTCTTCCGCTGGATCGGCTGCGGCGACGACCATCCGCCGGTCCGGACGCGCGTCGTCCGCCTCTCGGAGCTCGCGGCCGCGACGAGCTGACGGCGTGGGCTGGACCGGAGCGCAGTACTCGCTCTACCGCGCCGCGTTGGCCGGGGTCGGAGCGTGGACGTTGTGCACCGCGCTCGGCCCCTTCGCGAGCGCCCGCCCGGGTCCGACGCTCCTCGTCCTCTTCGCGAAGATGCTCGTCGCCCTCGCCGCATTCGCCCTCGCAGCGGGCTTCCGCGATCGGATCGCCGCCCTGATGCTCGTCGCGTTCGTCGCGGGGACCGAGCTGTTCGCGGGCCGGGTCCTCACGCTCCCTTCCTGGACGAGCCTCTTCACCGAGCGCGCGGGCGGCCTGCTCGCCGCCCTGCTGTGGCTCCACGTCGCGACGCCCCGCGCCCCCTTCGGCGCGTTCGAAGCGCGCGGCCGGATCGATCCGCGAGGCGGCTGGCAGCGTCCCGCCTGGATGACCGAGCTCGGCTGGGCCCTGCTCCTCGTCTTCGCTGCCGCGCCGATGATCGTCGGGGACGAGCCCCGGGACGACGTCGTCGGCCTCTTCCGATCCATCCCGGAAATCGCGGCGGCGGCGCTCGGTCTCGCCCTCCGCTCGCTGCGGCCCGCGGCCTGGAGTGCGCTCCTGCTCTGGCATCTCGCGCATCTCTTCGCCTTCGGCGCCGTGCCGGGAGAGTCGAGCCGTCTGCTCCTGATCCTCTTTGCAGCCGATCCCGGGGCCTGGCGGGGCCGCTCGCTCGTCCGCTCGGACGCTCGCGTGCATCGCGACGCGGCGCTCGCCCGAAGCGCCGAGACGATCCCCGCGCGCCTCTTCTACGACGGCGACTGCGGCTTCTGCCATCGCAGCGTGCGCTTCGTCCTCGCCGAGGAGCTCGCGACGCCCGAGCCCCTGCGACTGCGCTTCGCGGCGCTCGGCGGCCCGTCGTTCCAGGACTGCCTGGCGCGCCATCCCGAGCTCGATCCCGCGAGCCTGCCCGACAGCATCGTGCTCGAGCTCGAAGACGGCACGATCCGCACGCGCTCGGCGGCCGCCCTCGAGATCGCCGCGCGTCTCGGCGGCTTCTGGCGCTTCCTCGCCCTCGTCGGCAGCCGCCTTCCGAGCGGACTGCTCGACGCGGGCTACGACGCGATCGCCCGGGTCCGCAAACGGCTCTTCGCGCAGCCGAAGGATGCCTGTCCGATCCTGCCGCCGGCGCTGCGCGCGCGCTTCGACGCCTGACGCGCCTCAGCCCTGGGGCACCGGCGTCACGAAGCGCCGCGTTCGGATCGCGACGACGCGGGTCCCCTGCTCCGAAAGCGCCGAGGCGAAGCCCCGCACGTCGACACCGCTGTCGACCGAGATCTGCATCGCGCCGTCGAAGGCGAGCGGCCGGCCCGCCATCGGAAAGGCATCGCGAACGATCGCGTACCGGAGGCCCCGCGCGCGCTCGAGCAGCGCGGGCCACGCGTCCCGCACGAGACGCCGCGAGAGCTCCGTCCGCGTCTCTTCGGGCGGACGCGCCACGAAGACGAAGATCGACTCGTCCTCCTCCTCGCCCGGCGTCCAGACCCGCTCGCTGACCTCGAAGAAGCGATTCGATGGCTTGTCCATGAAGCGGCGCTCGTCCTCGAGGATCGGCCCCGCCGCGTCGCTCGCGAGGGTCGCGAACATCGCGTCGAGGGCGCCCTTGTCCGGATAACCGAAGGAGGTCACGACGTCGAAGTCGACGTCGCCGAAGAGCTCCTCCTCGACGTGGTGGCGGGCATAGCGGACCAGATGTCGCAGCAGCGGCGTCGCCACCCGGACGTGCTGGTTCTCGTAGTGGTCCCGAAACGCCTTCCGCTCCACCGTCGGAAGCCGCTTGATGAGCGCCAGGACCTTGATCATCGCAGACTCCTCTCGTCTTCGGGCGCGAAGCCCTGAGCCCGCAGCATGGCGAATCGTGCTTGCCCCGGCTCGTCGCCCACTCCACATTCCCCGGGTGGGCAAGGCCGGAAAGCTCTTCGCGCTGCTGACGATCGCGACCTTCTTCGAGGGATTCGACACGCGGCTCGTCGCCCTCGTCCAGCCGGTGATCGGCCGCGAGTTCGGAGCCTCGCGCGAGGCGCTCGGCCAGGCCGTCGGGCTCTCGAGCCTCGGCATGGTCTTCGCCTTCTTCGTGATCCACCTGGCGGATCGGATCGGAAGGCGGCCGGTCTTCCTCGGAGCGCTCGCGGGCTATTCGGTGCTGACCCTCGCGACGGCCTTTGCGCCGAGCCTCCTCGCGTTCACGGTGCTCCAGTTCTTCGCCCGCATGGCGATGGTCGTCGAGCTGGGTCTCGCCTACCTGATCCTGTCCGAGGAGATGCCGCCCGAGATCCGCGGTCGGGTCAACGGCGTCTTCGGCGGCTGCGTCGCGATCGGGGCGAGCGTTCCGGATGCGCTGCTCCATCCGCTCGATCAGTGGGGCATCGGATGGCGGGGGCTATTCCTGATCGGCGCCGTGCCCCTCTTCCTGTTCCCCTTCTACTACCGCCATCTGACGGAGACGAGCGCGTTCCGCGCGCGCCGGGAAGAGACGGTCGGGACGCGTGCGACCTTCGCTCGGGCGCTCGAGGGGCTGCGCGTGCTCCGCTCTTCCGCCTACCGAACCCGGCTCGCCGCGATCACCGCCCTCTGGCTCCTCGTCAATTTCTGGTCGGGTACGGCGCTCTACTCGTTCACGCTCTACGTCTTCGAGGAGCGCAGCTGGCGCCCGGCGGACCTCGTCCTGCTCCCCCTCGGCACGATCCCCTGTGGCCTCTTCGGTTATGCGCTCGCGGGCTTCGCGATGGACCGGATCGGACGACGCGGCGCCGCGAGCCTGTATTTCCTCGTGGCGGGGGCGGCGACGGTCTTCTGCTACCAGGCGAGCGGCGGAGCGGCGATCCTCGCCGGCTATTTCGCGCTCGTCGGCCTCGGCGGCGTCTGGGCGATCGTGACGACCTGGACCGCAGAGCTCTTTCCGACGGCGCTGCGCGCGACGGCCTCGGGCTTCGCGAACAACCTCGTCGGCCGCTTCGGGCTCGTCTTCGGACCGATCGCCGTCGGGCAGCTCGGCGGCGCCCTGGCCTCGACGGCGGACGCGGTCAGCCTGCTCGCGATCGTGCCGCTCCTCGGGATCCCGATCGCCTGGCTGCTGCCCGAGACCAACGCAATCGCGCTCTCCGGGTCGGATACCGCGGCGCCGACGGACGGCATATCCTGAACCCCCGATCTTCCTGTCCCGGAGGCCGCATGCGTCGACCGTCTCTCCGCGTTCCGTCCGTGCTCGTCGCCCTCGCGGCGCTCCTCGCCCTCTCGTCGATCGGCTGCGGCACGATGTGGGAGAAGGTCCGGGAGAACGAACGGGGCTTCGCCCTCGAGAACGCCCGCAGCGACGCGAAGCGCGGGAAATGCACCGAGGCCCTCGAGAGCCTCGACCGCGCCGAGGCGATCATGGCGATCGATCGCTTCGCCCTCGAGGCGACCCAGATCCGGATCCGCTGCTACGAGAAGCTCGGCCTCGCGGAGCAACAGTCCGCCCACCGCCGTCTGCTCGACGACTTCTACCGCGACGAGCCCATGGCCTTTCCGGCGGCGGACGGCTCGTCGGTCTTCCGGGTCGCCGAGGGCGCCCCGGTGAGGTTCGATCGCCCGCCGAGCTGGCTCGACATCGAGCGCCCGCGCTACACGCCCTACGCCCAGCGCTCGAAGATCGTCGGCCGGGTCGTGATCACGTTCACCCTCGCCGAGAACGGACGAACGAAAAACATCCGCGTCCTCGAGATGCCGCATCCGCTGCTCGCCGCCTGGGCGATCGAGGCGATCGGCCAGGCGAAGCCGAAACGGAAGGGGCAGGTCCCGATCATCGAGTCGGATCGGGCCTACGTGACGACCTTCAACTTCGAATGGCGCTGGGCGGACGAGTAGGCGTCGGGCGCCGCGGACCGTTCGGCCTCTAGTCGCCATCCTCGAGGGCGACGCCGTAGGCGTCGACGTACGGACGGGTGCGGGTGCGGATCTCGTCCTTCGTGTAACCCCAGTCCTCGGGCTCGTAGCGGTGCTTGCCGAACTTGTTCTTCGGCTTGTGGGCGAGATAGTCGCGGATCCGGTCGGCGTGGGCCGGCGCGAAGGGGCGACCGATCTGACGATAGGCGGACTCGATCGCGGCGACCGGGTCGCGCATCTGGTCGGTGAAGTGGAGATCGACGAAGCGGGCGGGGAGCTCGCCCTTCTTGCGGCGCTGCTGGACGTGGACCATCAGGTCGAAGATGCCGGTCCCGCCCGCGCGGACGCGTTCGAGATCGACGACGTCGCTGCGATGCCAGCGACAGGAGGCGAGGGTCGAGAGACCGGACGGGACCGTCTTCAGCGGATCGCGATGGGTCAACAGGATCCAGGCGTCGGGATAGGTCGCGAACACGAGATCGAGGATCGGCAGATAGATCGGCGTCTTCAGGATCCAGGTCGCCTCGGGCTTGCCGTACTGCATGAGCTGGAGGAAGACCTTGTGGAACTGCATCGACGCGACGAAGTCGACGTTCCAGCCGGGCACGTCCGCGAACATCCACCACATGAAGCTCGCGAACGACGGCATCGTCGCGTGGATGCACTCGACGGGGAGATCCGAGCGCAGCTCGTGGATCGTCGCGAACTCGGGCTGGATGTCGGACCAGAGCTCCTGCTCGCATTCGGTCATCGCGATCAACGCCGCGGGATCGGCGCTCTGCGGGATCGGATGGGCCGCGTCGGTCGCCGAGATGCTGCGGGCCTTCGGGTCGAGGGAGAGCAGCTCGAACAGGATCGTCGTCCCCGATCGCCCCTGCCCCGTCACGATGATGGGAGCCGTGATCTTCTCGTCGAGGATCTTCGGATTCTCGTCGAGCCGGCGCGTCATGAAGAGTCGCGTCCGCAGCGAGCGCAGGATCTCCTGGCGGGTCAGCAGGCGGCCGACGACGTTCAGGTTCGCGCCGCTCTCGATCGCGGCGACCAGCGAATCGAGCCGACTTCGCCAATCCCCGTCGAAACGCCCGAAATCCGAGAGGCCCGTCGATTTCTCGGCGAGCGCGACGAGCTCGTCGACGTCGAGGGAGACCATCCGCCCGGCGCCGCCGACGGAGTCACCCATCGCATTGATCCGCCGCACCCAATCCGGACGCGGATACCGTTCGGCCATCGACTTCAACACGAAGCTGCTCCTCCAGAACGAGACCTGAGAACGAGAACCGTTGCGCGGCGTCGAGGCTAGTACAGCCGAGGGCAACGGGCCGCGCCCCGAGCTAGCGTCGCGGACCGGAGGGAGTCGCCATGCGCTTCGACAATCGCGTCACCCGGGATCTCGGCGTCGAGATCCCGATCGTCCAGGCGCCGATGGGCTGGATCGCTCGCTCGCGTCTCGCCTCCGCGGTCTCCCGGGCCGGTGCGCTCGGCATCATCGAGACCTCCTCGGGCGAGCTCGACGCAGTGCGCCACGAGATCCGGGAGATGAAGCGCCTCGGCGACGCGCCCTTCGGCGTGAACATCGCCCAGGCCTTCGTCCGCGACCCGGGCATCGTCGACTTCGTCGCCGGCGAAGGCGTCCGCTTCGTCACGACCTCCGCCGGCAGCCCGACCCAGTACACGAAGGCCCTGAAGGAGCGCGGGCTCACGGTCTACCACGTCGTCCCGACCCTGAAGGCCGCGCTCAAGGCCGTCGACGCCGGCGTCGACGGCCTGATCGTCGAGGGCGGCGAAGGTGGCGGCTTCAAGAATCCGAGCCCGGTCTCGACCTTCGTCCTGCTGCCGCTCGTGCGCTCGAAGGTCGACGTGCCGATCATCGCCGCCGGCGGGATCTGCGACGGCGTCTCGATGGCGGCTGCCTTCGCGCTCGGCGCCGAGGGCGTCCAGATGGGTACGCGCATGGTCTCGGCCCTCGAGTCTCCGGTCCACGACAACTGGAAGAACGCCGTCGTCGCCGCCGCCGAGACCGACACGCTCTTCCTCCGCAGCGAGAAGGGCCCCGCGCTCCGCGTGCTGCGAACGCAGCGGACCGAACGCCTCTTCGCCGGCGACGGCAACGCGATGCAGGGCCTCGCCGGAGGCATCCAGGACCTGTACTTCGGGGGCCAGCTCGAGGCGGGCCTCGCGATGTGTGGCCAGGTCGCGGGACGGATCGAATCGGTACGCCCTGTCGCGGAGATCATCGCCGATACGATCCGCGAGTACGCCGAGACCGTCGAAAGACTCCACGGGAGTCTGCACGCCTGATCGGCGTCGGCGCAGGCTTCTGCGCGTAGCGCGGCGCCCCGTCGCCTCAGGCCGGCGTCAAGACGACGATCGGGATCCGCCGTCCCGTGCGCTCGCGATACTGCTCGTAGTCGGGGGACTCGACGACGAGCTTGCGCCAGATCGCTTCGCGCTCCTCGCCCTCGGCATCGTGGGCGCGGACGCCGATCCGTCGCGCACCGACCTGGATCGTGACGTCGGGTCGCGCGCGGAGATTGTGGTACCAGGCCGGATTGCGCGGCTCGCCGAGCACCGACGCGATCACGACGTACTGGTCGCCCCAGGGCAGATAGGTCAAGGCGTTCAGGCGCGGCTCGCCCGACTTCCGGCCGATCGTCTCGAGCAGCAGGACGGGGAGGTTCGCCATCCGCGCGCCGATGCGCCCGTTCGTCCAGCGGTAGAGCCGCTTGTGCCAGCGCCAGAAGAGCTCGACGGCGGCGTTGCGGGTGATGGCCATCGCGGTCTCCTCTCGCGGCGGTCGGCGCGGCGCGCCGGGCGGCCGATGGGCTCAGACGGACTTGAGATCCCGCAGCACGTCGTCCCAGACGTCGGGATCCTTCGTCCAGTGCGCGACGAGGCTGACCCGATCGATCCGACCGTCGCAGCGCAGGGCGATCTGCTTCGCGAGGTCCTTCATCGGGGCACAGACGGCGACGGCCTCGAGGAGCTCGTCCCCGATGAGTCCGGCCATCTCGGCCCATTTGCCTTCCTTGCTCATCCGATTGAGATCGTTCTGGAGATCGCCCCAGCCATGCGCCTCGAGGATCGGACGATAGGCGGGGGTCGAGCCGTAGAAGGCGATCTGCTGGCGCGTCGACTGGCGCACGCGCTCGATCTCCTCGTCACTCGTGCCGGAGCAGATCATCAGCTGCAGCGAGGTCTCGAGCGCGGCGCGCGATCGACCGCTCCGTTCGAGCCCGCGGTCGAGGGCGGGGAGCGTGAGGCGGCGGAGGGATTCGAGGGTGCCGAAGGGATGGACGAAGAAGCCGTCGGCGACCTCGCCCGCGACCTCGGTCATGCGCGGGCCGACGCCGGCGAGGAAGATCGGCGGGACACCGTAGGGGGACGCGGCGGGCGTGAAGACCGGGGTCATCAGCGTGTGCTGGTAGAACTCGCCGCGGAAGTCGAGACGCTCGTGGGTCTCCCAGCAGCGCCAGATCGCCTTGATCGCGAGCACCATCTCGCGCATCCGCGCCGCGGGCTGCGACCAGGGCATCGAGAAGCGCCGCTCGATGTGGGTCTTGATCTGGGTCCCGAGGCCGAGAATGAAGCGTCCCTTCGAGAGCAGCTGCAGATCCCAGCCGATGTTCGCGAGGATCATCGGGTTGCGGGAGAACGCGATCGCCACGGCCGTATAGAGCTGGATCCGCTCGGTCGCGCGTGCAGACAGCAGGAGCGGGAAGAACGGGTCGTGCTGGCCCTCGAAGGTGAAGGCCCCGGAATAGCCCTTGGCCTCGAGACGGCGGACCTCGGCCTCGGGGGCGTCGAAGGAGTAGATCGGGGCATCGACTTTCATGGGGGCTCCTCGGTGGATCGGGAATCTAGCCAGCCGGGGGCTCCCGTCGCCTCCCTGGCGACGCCCGCTCGTCGGGCCGACGGCGACTCGAAAAGGCGCTCCGGTCGCCTCGAAGAGCTAGGCTGGGCAGCATGACGAGCGAACGGCGTGCCGATCTCCGCGACTCCCCCCTCTCCGCCGCGAATCCGGCCGACGCTTCGGACGAGGCCTCGGGGATCGAGCTCTCGCCCGACGACCTCTCGCCCGAGGCGCTTCGCGGCCTCCTCGAAGAGTTCGTGAGCCGCGAAGGGACGGACTACGGCCACGCGGATCGCTCCCTCGAGAGCAAGGTCGCGGACGTGCGCCGTCAGCTCGAGACGGGCGAAGCGCGGATCGTCTTCGATCTCGAGAGCGAGAGTGCGAGCATCGTCAGCGCCCGGGAGCTCGGGCATCCCGCTCGTCATGGCCGGCGAGCGATCCCCGACCCGAACGAAGTCGACTAACGGAGGGGAGAGACCTGCGCGCGGGCCTCATCGCGGGCGACGCCGGCTCCTCCGTTCGACTGCTCGAGCTTCTGGAAGCGTCGCCAGAGGACGTACACGAGGGTGCCGAGCGCGCCGAGCGGCAGCAGCGACAGGAAGATCGTCGAGACGAGGAAGGCCGCGTTGCTCTCGTCGTCGCGGCCCGACGTACAGACCGCGCAAGCGACCAGCACGCGGGGCGAGAGCAGGATCGCCGCCGCCAGGGCGCCGGCACCCCCCCGAAGGCCTCGACCGAGCCGACGCCGGCCCCCCGCGCTCACAGGTAGACCCGCCAGTAGATGATCGGCCAGGCGCCGACGACGAAGTACCAGAAGACCGCCGTCGTCGCGAGCTGCGAGGGATGGAGCCATCCACGCGCATGCCGACGCCAGGTTTGCACCATCATCGCCAGGGCCGCGATCACGTGGAGCGCGTGCATGCCGACGATCAGGTAAAAGAAGCTGCCGAGGGTCGACGACGTCAACGTCAGGCCCTGGGCGATCATCGAGATCCACTCGTAGCCCTGGAAGAGCACGAAGATCGACGCGAGCACGATCGCGAGGGTGAGCGGCGTCCGGGCCGAAGTTCGGGAGACCTCGAACCGGCGCTGCGCGAGGTAGACACAGAAGCCCGAGGCGAAGAGCGCGAGGGTGTTCAGCGCCGTCTCCTCGACGGGGAGTCGAGGCTGACCGGGCGGCGGCCAGACGGCGGCCGAGGCGCGCACGATGTTGAAGACGCTGATCATGCCGGCGAAGAGCATGATCTCGGTCAGCACGAAGAGCAGCATGCCGAGCACGCCGTTCGAGATGACCTTGGGCTCGCCGTGCTCGGCGGCCACGAGCCGGATGGTCGGGGAGGTTGTCCGGGTCGCCATGATCGTCTTCCTGTCCGGGGTCGGCCCCCCTGCCGACCATTCGGACTCTAGTGGCCGCCGCTCTCGTGTCCAGCCGCCTCGCCGTGGCCCTCTTCGTGCCCTTCGCCGTGACCCTCGCCGTGGCCCCCCTGGACGGCCGCCCCGAAGCTCGCGCCGACGAGGTCGCCGGCGGCGTAGGCCTTCTCGGCGGTGATCCAAGCGGGCTTCTCCCAGTTCGTACCGCGGTCCTTCATGACGTCGGGCGCCGTACCGGCGAAGAAGAGCAGCATGAAGACGAGTGTCGTCATGAACGTGTAGACGACGTACCGGGGCGTCAGGTTGATGTGCATGAAGTTCGTCGCGACGAGGTAGGCCTTCACGCACGCGATCCCGAAGGCCGTGATCAACGTGACGACCTTGATCTCGAGCATCGGGCCGAGGATCGAGACGGTCAGCAAAATCAGGAGCGTAAAATAGATCTTGATGTAATGGGCGTCGCCGTGGGCCTCGTGGGAGGCGGCATGAGAAGCGGCGTGGGAGGCGGCGTGGTGGTCGCTCATGGATTTCCTCGGGAAGCTGGAAGGGAAGTTCCGATCCGGGGGGCCGCCTGCGGGCCTCCGGCTCTCGTCGACTCGCTCGGTTACTTCGCGATGTAGAGCAGCGGGAAGAGGAAGATCCAGACGAGATCGACGAAATGCCAGTAGATCCCGATGATCTCGACCCGGTGGAGCTCGAGGTTCTTCTTCGCGGTCTGGGCGACGATCACCATGATGATCATGCCCGCGATGACGTGGGCCGCGTGAATGCCGGCAGCGGTGTAGTAGAAGGACCAGAAGGTATTCGCCGTGATCGTCATGCCATGACTGATCTCGGTCGTCCACTCGTAGCCCTTCACGCAGAGGAAGATCGCGCCGCCGAGCGTCGTCAGGTAGAGCAGGTTCGCCGCCCGCTTGCCGTCGCCCCGCTCCGCCGCCTGGTGAGCCAGGACGGCCGACAGGCTCGAGGTCAGGAGCACGAAGGTATTGAAGGCGCCGATCCAGGGGTTCGTGTTCGCCGCGTAGTCGGCCCAGATGCCGTGGGCCAGGCGGTGCATGATGTAGGAGCCGAGGACCCCACCGAAGATCACGATCTCGGATGCGATCAGCCACCAGACGGCCAATCGCGGGGTCGGCATTCCCGCCGCGCTGCGCGTCGTTGCAATCGGTCTGGACATCATCGACTCCATCTGGGGCGGGCGGATCGCTCCGACACCGCGCGGCTATGAACCTCGCGCGACGGCTCCTGCGAGCCGCCGCGACTCTCTCGATGCTCCTACGTCGGCTCGTTCTGGGGCCAGAAGTCGGAGGACTTGCGATCCGGGTGGCCGTACTCGTACGGGCCGCGGTAGACGGTCGGCAGACCCTCGGGCCAGTTGCCGTGGGGCGGCGGCGAGGTCGCGGTCCACTCGAGCGTGTTCGCGTTCCAGGGATTCTTCGGCGCGATCGGTCCCGAGATCCAGCTCGTGATCACGTTGTAGAAGAAGATGACCTGGGCGAGCAGCATCACGATCAGCGAGTAGGTCGCGAGGGCCTGGAGGTCCCACATCCACGGGTACGAAAGCTCCGGGTAGTTCCGGTAGTCGAAGATGCGGCGGTGGTGGCCCGCGGCGCCGAGGACGAAGAGCGGCAGGAAGATCGTGTTGAACGGGATGATCGTCAGCCAGAAGTGCAGCTTGCCGAGCTTGTCGTTCATCATGCGGCCGAACATCTTCGGGAACCAGTAGGTGAAGCCGGCGTAGGTTCCGATGATGGCGATCGGGTAGAACGTGTAGTGGAAGTGCGCGAGCACGAAATACGTGTCGTGCATGTAGATGTCGTTGCCCGAGGCGCCGAGGAAGATGCCGGTGATGCCGCCGATCAGGAACTCGAAGATGAACGACAGCGCCCAGAGCATCGGCGTCGAGAGCGTGATCGAGCCGCCGTAGAGCGTCGCGATGTAGACGAACATCATCTCGGCGATCGGGACGGAGATCAGCAGGGTCGTGACGGTGAAGACGTTCGCCATGCGGGGATCGATGCCGGCGATGAACTGATGGTGGGCCCAGACGGTGAAGGAGAGGACGCCGGTGCCGATGGCCGTGTAGAGGACCGTCTTGTACCCAAAGAGCTTCTTGCGGGCGAAGACCGTGATGATCTCGGCGACGATGCCGACGGCGGGCAGCAGCACGACGTAGACCTCGGGATGGCCGAAGAACCAGAAGAGATGCTGCCAGAGGATCGGGTCGCCACCGCGATCGGGGTCGAAGAAGGCGGTCCCGAGGTTCTGGTCGAACAGCATCATGATGCCTCCCGCGAGCAGCGGACCGACCGAGAGCATGAAGAGGATGCTCGCGATCACGATCATCCAGACGACCATCGGGATGTCCCACATCTTCATGCCGGGG
>JBIPOQ010000479.1:0-3365 GCA_044379055.1 Myxococcota bacterium | reverse complement strand
CTCTCTACGAGCTCTTCAATCTGCATCCCTCAATCTGGATCCCTTGACCGGATCGATTGATTCAGATCGCCCGCCGAAGGCCGAATTCGGCCGTTTCGCGGGCCCCCCAGTGCACGTTCCGCAGGTCTTGCCCCTGCTCGAACGGCGCGATCATAAACGTTTGGATCCACGTGTCAATCAAAAATGGGCTCGTTTTGGCCTGTAAATGGCGAACTCGCGGGTTTAGCGGAAGGCCGAAGGTCGTCCTCGATGCCGTACGGTTGGTTCCGAGTCGGAATTCCGTATCCTGCCGCGCGATCGAGACCGCCGAACTCGAGCCTCCCAGCGCATTTCGCGCGCGATCGGATCGCGGCCCGAGCCCGCCAACCGCCGCTCCGGACCGAACCCATCGCCCGAATGCCCCCTGCACCGCCCCGATCAGAGCTGTTCGAGACGCACGACGGCATCCGACTCCACACGCTCGTCTGGCGGGGCTCGGCCGGCGACCCGGAACGCGACGAGTCCCCCGTCGTGCTGCTCCACGGCGGCGGTGCGAATGCCCATTGGTGGGACCATCTCGCGGACCGGCTCGCGGCGCGGCGCCCCGTCTTCGCGCTCGACTTCCGGGGACACGGCGACTCGGAGTACCCGGAAGTCCGCCGCGTGGGCGCCTTCAACGACGACCTCGAAGACCTCGTCGGCTGGATCGGACGCGAGGACGTGATCCTGATCGGCCACTCGCTCGGCGCCGCCGTCGCCCTCGACCATGCCACCCGATTTCCCGCGACCCGCGCCCTCGTGCTGGTCGACCTCGCGCGCGGTGGACAGCCGGCGACCGGGCGTCGGGCCCGCCTCGCCCTGTCGCTCCGGCGCACCTACCGGACGCGGGCGGAGGCGATCGAACGGTTCCGCTTCCTGCCGGAGTCGAGCCATGCGAGCGAGACGCTGCGCGCGGCGATCGGGGCACAGTCGGTGCGCGAGGAGCCCGACGGGCGGTTCGGGTACAAGTTCGATCCCGCCTGGTTCGCCCTGCCCGGACGCGCGCGGCCGGACCTCACGACGTTGCGGCTTCCGACCCTGCTCGTGCGCGGCGGCGAGAGCACCCTCCTCACGCCCGAAGCGGCGCGAAGCTTCCTCGAGGAGGTCGCGAGCGCCCGACTGGTCGAGATCGCCGACGCCGGACACCACGTCCTCGTCGATCAGCCCGAGCGCCTGCTCGCCGCCGTCGAGAGCTTCCTCGGCGACCTGGCCGCGACGACCCGGACCTAGCACCCGCTCGCGACACGGCGCTCAAGCTCCCGGCGCGACGGGCGATCAAGGAGCATCGCGTCGAGCCCGTGCGCTCTCGGCGACGAGGTCGGGGAGTCCAGCCGCAATGGTCTCGAAGCTCGAATCCGCGTTCGCGCCCCTTCGCTCGCCTGTTCGGGCCGACGTCGCTCGACGGGAATCGCCGACGTCCGTCACGACCGAGGCGACGGAGAACGATCCGGATCTGCGCGTGACGCTCTCGGATTCCGCGCGACGACTCGCGATGCCTCCCGCTGCACCGGAGGCTCCGGGCGGTCCCCTCGACCGGACCGCGCCCGAACGGGTCGGCGGAGCCGACCGCGAGACCCGCGTCGTCGCCCCCGAGAGCCCCGAACGCCTCGACCCTCCCCGTGTCGTCGCCGCCTATCGCGAAGCGGCGCGACCCGTTATCGGCGAGCGGCTCAGCATCCGGGCCTGAGGCCTCGCGCCCTCGGCCTGGATCCCGCGTTCTCCCGAGCCCGAATCGGCAAGGTTCCCGATCCGCTCCGAAGATGTGAAGTCGAGCCACATCGGCGACCGATGGAACCACCGGTTCCCGTTCCCCCGCCCGTCCACGCCCAGCGAACAGAAGCAACCCCACCCGACATGTTCGACCAGCCGATCGCCCCGTTCATGAATCGCAACGTCCTCTCGGGCGAGCCGGAGGCGCTGCTCTCCGAGATCGTCCGTCGCATGGCGGCCGCCAGGCAGAGCGCCTTCGTCGTCTGCGAGGACGGCGTTCCCATCGGCGTGATCACCGAGCGCGACGTCCTCCTCGCGCTGTCGCGCACCCTCGAGGGCGTCGACTACTCGCGCGCGAGGGCCTGCGACGTCATGACCTCCCCGGTCCACACGCTGATCGAATCCGCACCGATGGGCGAGGTCGTCCGCATCATGAAGGAACGCGGCTTCCGACGCGTCCCGATCGTCGACGACAAGAACCGGCTCTCCGGCATCCTCAACCTGACCGAGCTGCAGAACGCGACGAACGCCGCCCTCGAGGAGCGCGGCCGCGATCTCGAGGAAGCCGTGCGGGCCCGAACCGCGGAGCTCCAGGCCGCGAACGCCCGGCTCGAGGAGCTCACCCGCCAGGACAGCCTGACGGGGCTGCTCAATCGTCGCGCGATGGCCGAGCGCATCGAGGAGCTGCATGCGATCGCCCGTCGCCACGGCCATCCCTACTCCGTGATCCTGCTCGACATCGATCATTTCAAGCTCTACAACGACACCCAGGGCCATCCCGCCGGAGACGGCGTGCTCCGGCGGATCGGCAACTGCTTCCGCGACGCGATCCGGGCATCGGACTCCGTCTATCGCTACGGCGGCGAGGAATTCCTGATCCTCCTGCCCGAAACCGAGGCTCGAGGCGCGAGCCTGGTGACGGAGCGGATCCGCGCCTCGGTCGCGAGCCGATCGATCCCCCACCCGGCCTCTCCGACATCCAGCCACATCACGGTGTCCCTTGGTTTCACCGACGTCTCGACCCGGCAAACAGCCCAGGAGATCGGCTGGCAGGACGTCATCCAGCGGGCGGACCACGCCCTCTATCGCTCGAAGCAGGCCGGCCGAAACCGCGCCACGCCCTGGTCCGGGACCGACTAGCGCTCGCTTCATACGCGATCGCATGTCCCCCCGTTGCACTCCGCTGCGCCGGGAAGCATCCTCCAGCGGGGGGATGCGCAGGACTTGATCACGGTGGCCCTCACGGCGACGATCGACGCACCGGGCGAGCGGGTCTGGCGCGCCCTCGTCGACCCCGCCGAGCGACCGCTCTGGGACGACCGGATCCTCGGCGAGATCCGATCGACGCGCGTCGACGCTTCCCGACGCCGCCCGGCCCGATCGAACGATCCGACGAGGCGCCCGACGAGCCGTATCGAACCGATCCGCTCAACGCGCTGGCGGTTCCGCTGGTCCGGGATTCCGCTCGTGCTGCTCGAGGAGACCCTTCGCGCCGAGGGCCACGACCGCATCTTCGGCCGCATCTCGATCGGCTCGATGCATTTCGACCAGACCCTCACGATTGCGGAAGAGCTCGACGGGAGCGGTCCGCACGCCCGGCTCGGCATGAAGCTCGTCGCGAACAACTCGATCGCGGT
>JBIPOQ010000478.1:0-3371 GCA_044379055.1 Myxococcota bacterium | reverse complement strand
GTCGACGCCATGAAGAGCGGCAGGATGTCGTAGGCGGCCTCGAGATACCAACCGCGCATGTGGCTCGCGATCGCCTCGGTCGGCCCCTTGTCGAGGACGCGCGAGAGGCGTCCCGCCTCGTCCAGGAACGCCTCGGTCCAGAGCCCGCGCAGGCTCGCGCCGTAGCCCTTGTACTGCGCGTGCAGCTCGTAGATGGTGGTGTGCGTATCGGGGACGTCCCGCTCCGTTCCGCTCAGATCGGAGGTCTGCTCCTGTCCGGACTGGCCCGTATAGACGGAGCCGCCGACCATGAGCCCGGTCGCGACATCGACGTCGACGCGGCCCACGAACGCGAAGTCGTTGGAGATCGCCTCTCGGCCGCCCTGCCGACCGCCGCGCAGACCGCTCGACGAGAAATCCTGGGCGTCGAAGCCGTTGATCACGTACATGCGGTACTCGACGCGATCGGCGAGCGTGCCCCAGACGCCGGCGCCGTTCTCGTGCCAGGTCGAGGGGAGGATCGTCCGCTCGATCTCCGGCCGCTCGGCGCCGAAGAAGAAGTTCGGCTCGTGGATCTCGTTCACGAAGCCCATCGGCACGAGCAGGTTGCCGGCACGAAAGGCGAGCTCGTCGCGCCAGATGTAGTCGACCGTCAGGAACTCGACGGAGAGCTCGGTGCCGCCGTGCTCGTACTCGACCTCCGAGTTCAGGACCCACTTCTCGGTGAACTTGTAGCCGACGTAGAGGACGACCCTCAGCTGGTCGTAGATGTTGTCGCGATCGTCGTCGTCGGTGTTGTGGAAGCTGCGGATGCGGTTCTCGCCGTAGCCGCCGATCGAGAGACCGCCCTCCTTCTTGTAGACCTTCGACGCCGCCGGACCGAGGCCGTGCATGGACTCGAGGGCGAGCTCCTCGGGCACGGCGAAGATCGACTCGAGACGTCCCATCTCCTCGGTCAGGATGTCGACCTTTTCCTCGAGCTCCTCGATGCGCGCACTGTCGCTCGTCGGGGCGGGCGCGGCCGGATCGTCAGCGGGCGCGGCGGCGCCGGCGGGCGCCTCCTGGACCTCCGGCGCGGTTGCCTCTGCCGGCGTCGACTGAGCCATCGCCGCCGGCGCGATCGCCACGGCACACACGGCGGCGATCCACGCCGTCCGGAACTCGTTCGCTCGTTTCATCCTGCAATTCCTCGTTGCCTGGGGCCCCGGATGGGATCCGAATCCAATCCGGGAGACCTGGGTCGGCGCTTGAATCGAAATTGAAAAGCATTTTCAGACTCGATCGGCGGCGAGTTTTAACGAAAGTCGCAGGGGGAATCAACCGGCGGCCGACGGGCCATCGTCCGTTCCCACGGGGGCCGAATGCGCAGAAATCAGCACGAAAGGCGCCCGGCCCGTCGGCAATCCGGGGGCAGCCGGTGGACCCCTTCTCAACTTTCACCGGCAGGTTCCGTTAACACGGGAGGCATCGAGCCCCACGCCAACGTGCAGGACCGGCCTCCGGCCCCTGCGCCGAGGGAGAGGCTCGACGAGGCAGCGAGAGCGGGACCCCTGGAGATCCGCGCGGCGGCGCCGCGACGGGAGAGAACGAACGGTGCTCGGACTGAGATCCATGACGAGGTCACGGCGCGGCGCGAAGGCTCGCGTCGGCGTCGCCGTCGGCGTCGACCAGATCGCGGTCGTCGCCCTCGCGGAGGCCGACGGCGGACCGCCGCGAGTCCTCGCCTAGGACGTCTTCCCCGGAGACTCGACCTCCGATCTCGGCTCCGGCCTGCGTCGCTTCGTCGACCAGAACAATCTTCGTGGGACACCCTGTCGCGTCACCCTCGCCCCCGCCGACTACGACCTCAAGCTCGTCGAGCGACCGACCAACGTCCCCGACGATGAGCTCGCCGACGCCACGCGCTGGCTGATCAAGGACCTCGTCGAGGTCGACGTCGAATCCGCGGCGATCGCGGTGATGACGATTCCCGACCAGCGGGGTCGCGCCCGAACGCCCCACATGTTCGTCGTCGCCGCGCGGGACGCGACCGTGACCGCGCTCGCCGAAGCCGTCGGCGAGGCCGGGCTCCGATGCACCGGATTCGAGGTCGTCGAGTCCTCGATGCTCGCACTCGAGGAAGGCATCGCCGAGTCGACGACCGGCGGAGCGATGATTCGCATCGATTCGAAGTCGAGCCTCCTCACCCTGTCGAGCGAAGCCCGACTCTTCCTCGCCCGCCCCCTGCGCGTCGACGCGACCCTCATGGACCAGGCGGCCGAACGCGCGCTCGCCTCGAGCGAGCCTGCCGGAAGCGAGATCCTCGCGCTGCTCGAGCCGTTGCTGCTCGACATCCAGCGCTCCCTCGACTACTACGAGAGCGAGTACGGCCGCGCGCCGGCATCGCGCTTGACGCTGCTGCCGGGCCCGATCGACCTGGCGCCCCTGGCGCCCGCCCTGACCGAAGCGCTGCGTCCGCTGCGCGTCGAGGCCTATGCCCTCGAGCGCCATTTCGCGTTCGAATCCGCCCCGCCCTCCCGCCAGCACGGCGAGCTCGCCCTCGCCTGCGGCGCGGCCCTGGCGGACGACTCGACGTTCGGTGCCTCGCTCGTTCCGAAGCGGATCCGTCTGCGGGCCGAGTCGTTCGGACTCGACCGGGTCCTGAGTCTCGCAGCGGTCGTCGTCGTCGCCATGGGGAGCTACGCCGCCTTTCTCGCCTGGGGCCTGCACACCGAAGGGGCCGTCCTCGACGCGCTCGTCGCGCGGGAACGCGTCGTCGCCAGCGAGCTCGCCACGGCCACCGCCGAAGCCATCGCCCGCGGCGAGGCCGTTCCCGCCGGCGTCGACGCCGCGACACTCCGCGACCACCGCGATGCTCGCCTCGCCCTGCTCCGCGATCTCGGCCAGCGCGACCCCGGCACGGCGACGCGCTTCTCGTCCCTGTTGCTCGGCCTCGCGCGACAGGACCTCGAGAACGTCTGGCTCGAGCGAATCGAGTTCGCCGATGCGGGCGAATCGATTTCCCTCGCCGGTCGCACCCTGCGCGCCGAGGACGTCCCGAGCTTCCTGCGACGACTCCGCGAGGAGGAGGTCTTCGCCGGCCGCCGATTCCGCACCTTCGAGATCGAGCGCGGCACCGGCTCCGAGCCCGGCCTGCAGTTCCGCGTCGCGACCCGCGGCGCCACGGAAGCCACCCCGGGAGACGTCCGATGATCTCCCCCCTGCTCACGCGACTGCGGTCGGAGCTCGACGCGGCGGACGTCCGCTTCCGCGCGCTCGCACCGCGCGAGCGACTCCTTCTCTCCGCCATGTCGATCGCGCTCGTCGCCTACGCGGTCGACAGCTTCGCCCTGCGACCGCTCGAGCGCGAACGCGGTCGCGTCGCCACGGCCATCCGAACCCAGAACGAACGC
>JBIPOQ010000054.1:0-12079 GCA_044379055.1 Myxococcota bacterium | reverse complement strand
GTGGCTCGAGCGCGTGCGTCAGGTCTTCCAGGCGACCGACAGCACCGTCGAATTTCCCGACCCGAAGGGCTTTGCCCGTGCGCTCTTCGAGACCTGGCGAGGCGCCGACGTCTGGCGGGTCCGCGCAGGGGCCCGCGAGCTGCTCGCCGTGCTCGCGGCCGCAGGACTGCGACTCGGCCTCGCGAGTCGCTTCGACCATCGCCTGCCGGAGATCCTCGAAGGTCTCGATCTGCTTCGCTTTTTCGAGATCCTCGAGATCCCGAGCCGGCACGGCCGCGCGAAGCCCGACCGGGCGGTCTTCGAGGCCATCGCCGAGGCCCTCGGCGTGGGACTCGACGAGCTCGCCTACGTCGGCGACGACGCGCCGGAAGTCCTCGCAGCCATCGGGGCCCTCGGGCTCCGGGTCTTCGACGTCCGCGCGCTCCCGGACCTCGGCGTGGTCGCCACCGCGCTCGGCGCCGTCCCCCGCGATGCCGCCCGCAGAGAAAGCGGGGCGTGATGCGGCTAAGCTCCCGCGATTGTCTTCTCCCCGTGCGAACCGGCCCGCGCCGCGAAACGAGTCGAACGAGATGAATCAGCCGAACGCGACGGAGGGGTCGGCCGAGGCCCGCGCCCTCGCCTTCTTCCGGGACCGCTACGCCCTCGACGATCGGCTCCTCGAGCAGGTCCTCGAGACTGCCCTCGAGCGCCAGATCGACGCCGCGGATCTCTACTTCGAGCACACGACGACCGACTCCGTCTCCCTCGAGGAAGGCCTCGTCAAGTCCGGGGATCGCCACGTCGAGCAGGGCGTCGGCGTGCGCGCGCTGCGCGGCGAGCGCCAGGGCTATGCGCACAGCGACGACATCAGTCTCGCGAGCGCGAAGCTCGCCGCGGGCACGGCCGGAGCGATCGCCGACGATCTCCGGCCCCACGCCCCGGTCGCCCTGCGCACCGACGCGAGCCCGCGCGACCTCTACCCCGTCGCGATGCCCCCGACCGAGATCCCCGTCGAGCGCAAGGTCGCCTGGCTGAACGAGATCGATCGTTATGCGCGGGCGCGAGACCCGCGCATCCAGCAGGTCATGGCGAGCGTCGTCTGCCAGCACAAACGCATGCTCGTCGCCGCGAGCGACGGCACGCGGGTCGCCGACGTCTTGCCGCTCGTCCGAGTCAACGTCCAGGTCATCGCCGCCTCGGGCGGGCGACGCGAGGTCGGCTACCAGGGCGCCGGCGGTCGCTTCGATCTCGCGACCCTCGAAGATCCGGCGCGCTGGAAGCCGCTGGTCGACGAGGCGGTCCGGATCGCGCTGCTCAACCTCGAAGCGAAGCCCTGTCCTGCCGGCACGATGGACGTCGTCCTCGGCCCCGGCTGGCCCGGCATCCTGCTCCACGAAGCGATCGGCCACGGCCTCGAGGGCGACTTCAACCGCAAGCGGACCTCCGCCTTCTGGGACAAGCTCGGCCAGCGCGTCGCCGCGCCCGGGGTCACGGTCGTCGACGACGGCACGATCCCCGGCCGCCGCGGCTCGCTCAACGTCGACGACGAGGGCACGCCGACCCGGCGCAACGTCCTGATCGAGAACGGCGTCCTGACCGGCTATCTCCAGGATCGACTCAACGCGCGCCTGATGGGCGTCGCCCCGACGGGCAACGGCCGCCGCGAGAGCTATGCGCATCTCCCGCTCCCGCGCATGACGAATACCTTCATGCTCGCGGGCCAGGACGATCCCGGGGAGATCCTGCGCTCGGTGAAGAGCGGGCTCTACGCGGTCTCCTTCGGCGGCGGACAGGTCGACATCACGAGCGGGAAGTTCGTCTTCAGCGCCTCCGAGGCCTATCGCATCGAGGACGGCCGGATCGGCGCGCCGGTCAAGGGCGCGACGCTGATCGGCAACGGCCCCGACGTCCTGATGCGGGTCAGCCGGATCGGCCACGACCTCGCCCTCGACCAGGGCGTCGGGACCTGCGGCAAGGACGGCCAGGGCGTGCCGGTCGGGGTCGGCCTGCCGACGATCCGCGTCGACGCGCTCACCGTGGGCGGGACCGAGGGATGAGCGCCGAAGGCAAGCGACAGGACGCGCTCGAGGACGTGGCCTCGCGGGCGCTCGAGGCGGTGCGCAAGGCGGGGGCGACCCAGGCCGACGTCTTGCTCGTCGAGGGCGACGACCGCGAGGTCCGCGTGCGCGGCGCCGAGATCGAGTTCGTGAAGCAGGCCCAGGGGCGCGGCCTCGGGATCCGAGCCCTGGTCGCCGGACCGGGCGGCATGCGGACGGCGATCGTCTCGACGAGCGATCTCGCACCCCAGACCGTCGAGCGGATGGCCCACGAGGCGGTGGCCCTCGCGAAGGAGACGGCGCCCGATCCCCAGGCGGGGAT
Source organism: Myxococcota bacterium (assembly GCA_044379055.1). Lineage (GTDB taxonomy): Bacteria > Myxococcota_A > UBA9160 > UBA9160 > UBA4427 > UBA4427. The sequence continues at coordinate 9,721 of JBIPOQ010000054.1, read as the reverse complement.
GCCGGAGGACGGCTTCGCCGACACGTTCCCCGACCTCGCCCTCTTCGATCCCGCCGACCGCGACGTCCCGATCGCCGCCCGCATCGAGGACGCACGACGCGCCGAGTCGGCGGCCCGGGCGGCGGATCCGCGCATCGTGAACTCCGAGGGCAGCCAGGCGAGCTCGGGCTTCGCCCGCGTCGTCTACGCGAACAGCCAGGGCTTCTTCGGCGAGTACGCGTCGGCCTCCCACGGCCTCTTCGCCGAGCCCATCGCGGAGGACGCGAGCGGAATGCAACGCGACCACTGGTCGACGAGCGCCCGCTGCCTGCGCGATCTCGAGGACCCCGCCCGCGTCGGACGCATCGCCGCGGCCCGCGCCGTGCGTCGACTCGGGGCGAAGCGCGTCGGGACCTGCGAGGTGCCCGTCCTCTTCGACTCGCGCACCGCGCCGACCCTCGTCGGCCAGCTCGCCGCTTGCGTGAACGGCTATTCGATCTACCGCCAGTCGAGCTTTCTCGAAGGGCGACTCGGCGAGTCGATCGCGAGCGAGCTCGTGACGGTGATCGACGACGGACGTCTCCCCGGCGGCCTCGGCAGCAAGCCCTTCGACGGCGAGGGCCTCGCGACGCGGCGCACCGTGATCGTCCGCGACGGGCGACTCGAGAGCTGGCTCCTCGACCATTATTCGGCGCGCAAGCTCGGCCTCGCCTCGACCGGCAGCGCCTCCCGCGGCACCGGCTCGGCGCCCCGGGCCGGCACGACGAACCTCTGGCTCGAGCCCCGCGCGAAGTCCCTCGAAGAGCTGATCGCCGAGCTCGACCGCGGCCTGCTCGTCACCGAGCTGATCGGGATGGGCTTCAATCCGACGACCGGCGACTACTCCCGCGGCGCCGCCGGGCTCTGGATCGAAAACGGCGAGATCGTCCACGCGGTCGAGGAGATCACGATCGCGAGCACGATGCAGGCGATGCTGCTCGGGATCGACCGCGTCAGCAGCGAGCTCGAGTGGCACGGCCGCACGGCCTCGCCCCCGCTCCGGATCGGCGCCATGATGGTGGCGGGCCGCTGATCGGACCGCCGATCGGGCCGCGTCGAAGGAGCACGTTCGCGCAGCCGACGCGGACGCACGCGACTTCGAAGCGCCCGAGCTTGAAGACGAGCCTGAAGCCGAGCCTGAAGAGAGGACCCCATGGCGGATTCCAGTCCCGCGATCCTGGGCGGCACGCTGCTGCCGAACGTGCAGCGGCTCTCGTCGCGGGTCGGCGTGGCCCTCGGCCAGAACCCGTCGATGTTCACCGGCCCCGGCACCAACACCTACGTCGTCGGCCACGGGAAGAAGCGCCTGCTCCTCGACACCGGCTCCGGCCTCGACGCCTACATGCCCGTCCTCGAAGAGGCCCTGGCCCGCGTCGGCTGCGATGGCCTCGAGGGCATCGTCCTGACCCACGCCCATCCCGACCACATCGGCGGCGTCGACCAGGTCCGCGCGCATTTCGGGGAGATGCCCGTCTACAAGCGGCCGTGGCCGAGCGAGACCGGGCTCGCCGGTCCGGGGGGCGGCGTCAGCCCGGTGGCGGTCGCCGATCCCGATCGCCAGGCCCATTGTCGGCTCGAGCGGATCGACCACGGCGACATCGTCGAGACCGAGGGCGCTCGCCTGCGCGCCGTCTATACCCCCGGCCATGCCCCCGACCATCTCTGTTATGTGCTCGAGGAGGAGCAGAACCTCTTCAGCGGCGACAACGTCCTGGGCGTCGGGACGACGGTCATTCCAGGCGGCTCGGGCGATCTCGGCGACTACATGCAGTCCCTCGAGCGCCTGCTCGCCCTGGCCCCGCGCCAGATCTACCCGGCCCACGGTCCGCGCATCGACGGCGGCGTCGCCAAGATCGAGGACTACATCGCCCACCGCCGCGAGCGCGAGCGCCAGATCGTGGCCGCCCTCGAGGCCGGGCTGCGCGACGTCCCGGCGATCGTGCGCCGGATCTACGTCGGCTACCCGGAGAGCCTCTTCGCCGCGGCGGGACAATCGGTGACGGCGCACCTGCTCAAGCTCGTGCGCGACGGCCGCGTCGCCCGCTCGACGGCCGCCGACGGCTCCGCCGAGTGGGCGCTGGTCGGCTAGTCGCGTCCGGTCTATCACTTCCTGGGATCGAGAAGCGCTCCACGACCGTTCGACGGGAGATTCGCATGCGCTGGGAAGAGGACGAACGGAGCGAGAACCTCGAAGATCGCCGCGGCGAGCGCGGCCGAGGACCATCGGGCCTTCCGGGCGGACTCGGGGGGCCGCGCATCGGACTCCCGCTGCCCCGCGGCCGCAACGGGCGCGTCAGCCTGACGGGCCTGATCGTGATGCTCGTCGTGATGTACTTCCTCGGCATCAATCCGCTCGCGCTGCTCGGCGGGGCCGGAGTCAGCGGAGATCCGTTCTCGACGACCGGGATCGGCGCCGATGCGGGCTTCCCGGGCGGCAACGGATTCGACGGGGCGAGCGAAGGCTCGGGTTCCGAGCCGCTCGAGAGCTCGCCCGAGGAGGAGCGACAGGTCGATTTCGTCTCCTTCGTGCTCGACGACCTCCAGACGACCTGGGCCGAGCTGCTGCCCGGCTACCGGGATGCGAAGCTGGTGCTCTTCCGCGAGGCGACTCGCTCGGGCTGCGGCGTCGGCCAGAGCGAGATGGGGCCCTTCTACTGCCCCGCCGACGGGAAGGTCTACGTCGACCTCGCCTTCTACGACGATCTGAGCGCCCGCTTCGGCGCGCCCGGCGACTTCGCCCAGGCCTACGTCCTCGCCCACGAAATCGGCCACCACGTCCAGGCCCTGACCGGCATCGAGCAGAAGGTCCGCGCGGAGCAGCGGAGCCGACCGGGCAGCGAGAATGCCCTCTCCGTCCGCATGGAGCTCCAGGCCGACTGCCTGGCCGGCGTCTGGGGCCATCAGGCGGGACGCCGCGGCGTGCTCGAGCCGGGAGACATCGAAGAGGGGCTGCGCGCCGCGGCCGCGATCGGAGACGACCGCATCCAGAAGATGTCCGGCCAAGGAGTCCATCCCGAATCGTTCACCCACGGATCCTCCGCCGAGCGCAAGCAATGGCTCGAGCGCGGCCTCGCGAGCGGGAATCCCGACGACTGCAATTCCTTCGGCGGATGAGTCGCGCCCCCGGAAAGGACGCCTCGCCAATGCCCCGCCGACCGACGCCCCGGATCGACGCCCGGACAGGAGAGAATCGATGACCGCCCTCGCCGCCGTCTTCCAGCGTTATGCCGCCTTCATCAGCGCCGGCGACTGGGAGGGCATCGTCTCGCTCTACGCGCCGAACGCCTCGATCCAGATCCCCGTCGGCGGACCGATCCACGAAGGCATCGACGCCGTGCGCGCCTTCTACCGGGACAACGAGCTCGCGAAGAAGGTCGTGATCACGGGTCCGGCCTGCGTCGCCGGCCGCGAGGGCGCGGTGCCGATGTGCGCCACGATCGCCCGGGACGGCGAGCTGATGGAGGTCGACGTGATCGACGTCGCCGAGCTCGACGACCAGGGCCGACTCTTGCGACTGCGCGCCTTCTTCGACCTCGCCGGCGCGAGACGGCTCGACCCCGCGGAGGCCGTGCGATGAGCGCCGCCGAGACACCGACGGGCTCGGGCGCGCCCTTCATCGACACCCTCTCGGCCGCCTACGACTTCGACATCCATACGGCCCATCGCGCGGCGCGCGAGCGCTCCTGGTACGCGACGACGCCGATGGGTCTCGCCTTCCTCGACTACGAGTCGGTCCACTGGCTGCTCCACGAGAAGCGTTTCCGGCTACAGGGCAACGACGCCCTCGACCTCGCCGGCATCCGCGAGGGTCGGTTGCGCGAGTGGTTCGAGCAGATCCTCTCGAACAAGGAAGGCGAACCCCACGCGCGGCTGCGACGCGTGGTCGCCCGGGCCTTCACGCCGCGGCAGGTCGAGCGCCTGCGGCCGATGATGCGCGAGACGGCCCAGGAGTTCATCGACGCCCTCGACGGCCGCCGCGGCTGCGAGTTCGTCGAGGCCTTCGCGGCCCCCTACCCGGTCCGCGTGATCGGCGGACTGCTCGGCGTTCCGCCCTCGGACTTCGCCCGCTTTCACGCCTGGTCCCGCGACCTCTCCCTCGCCTTCGGCTCGCGCATCGCCAGCGAACGCCCGCGCATCGAAGCCGCCCTCGCGAACCTCGACGACTACGCCGACGGCCTCGTCGAGCGCTGCCGGAGGAACCCGGGCGACGACCTGACCTCGGCCCTCGTCGCCCTCGAAAAGACCGGCGGCGACTGCCTCGACGCCGACGAGCTCCGCGCCATGCTGACCGTGCTGATCTTCGGCGGACAGGACACCACCCAGTGTCAGCTCGCCTGCGCGATCGCGACCTTCGCGCGCCACCCCGACGCCTGGCATTTCCTCGCGGAGCACCCCGAGCACGCCCTCTCCGCCGCCGAGGAGGTGCTCCGCTTCGAAGGCGCCGGCTCGGGCAATCCGCGCACGGCGCTCGAGGACATCGAATACCGGGGACTCGAGATCAAGGCCGGGACCGTGGTTCTCCCCTCGGCCCCCGCGGCCAACCGCGATCCGAAGGTCTATCCGGACCCGGACCGCTTCGACATCCTGCGACGGCATGGCGAGCCGATGCTGACGTTCGGCGGCGGCGTGCATTTCTGTCTGGGGGCGTCGCTCGCGAGGGCGGAGATCGCGGAGGTCCTGCCGATGCTCGCGCGGCAGATGCCGAAGCTCGAGCTCGACGGGCAAATCGAGTGGCGGAGGGGCTCGCTGATCCGGGGCCCGGAGCGATTGCCGATCCGCTTCTGACGCGCGACGCGCGGAGCGGCTCTCGGCAGACGCTTCCGCGACCGCCGCGTCGGAGCCGGCTTCGCCGGATCGGGGCTCGCTCAGCCGAGCCAGTCCGGCGCCGGCAGCTTCTTCTCTCGCAGAAACGCCGGATTCCAGAGCTTGCTCTGGTACCGCGTCCCCGAATCGCAGAGGATCGTCACGATCGTATGCCCCGGCCCGAGTCGCTTCGCGAGACGGATCGCGCCGGCGACGTTGACGCCGCTCGAGCCGCCGAGGCAGAGGCCCTCCTGCTTCAGCAGATCGAACGTGATCGGCAGCCACTCCTCGTCGGGGATCGCATAGGCGACGTCGATCGGCGCCCCTTCGAGATTCGCCGTGATGCGCCCCTGGCCGATGCCTTCGCTGATGGAGCTGCCCTCGGCCTTGAGCTCGCCATGGGCGTAGTAGTGGTACAGCGCGGCGCCCATCGGATCGGCGAGGCCGATCTGGACCGAGGGCTTTCGTTCCTTCAGCGCCATCCCGACCCCAGCGACCGTTCCGCCGGTCCCCGCCGCGCAGATGAAGCCGTCGACGCGACCGTCCGTCTGCTCCCAGATCTCGACGCCCGTCGTCCGGCGATGGCCCTCGCGGTTCGCGACGTTGTCGAACTGGTTGGCCCAGATCGCGCCCGCCGGCAGCGTCGCCGCGAGCTCCTCGGCGAGGCGCCGCGAGACGTGGACGTAGTTGCCGGGGTCCTTGTAGGGCTTCGCGGGGACCTCGCGCAGATCGGCTCCGCAGAGCCGGAGCATGTCCTTCTTCTCCTGGCTCTGCGTGTCGGGGATGACGATGACGGTCTTGTAGCCGCGCGCGTTGCCGACCAGGGCGAGGCCGATGCCGGTATTGCCGGCCGTCCCCTCGACGATCGTGCCGCCCGGCTTCAACAGGCCGCGGGCCTCGGCGTCCTCGACGATCGCGAGCGCGGCCCGGTCCTTGACCGATCCGCCGGGGTTCAGGAACTCGGCCTTGCCGAGGATCTCGCAGCCCGTTTCCCTGGAGGCCCGTTCCAGACGGATGAGCGGCGTCTGGCCGATCGCCCCGAGGAACCCCTTCCGCACGTCCATCGTCGCTCGCTCCTGCCGGCGTCGGAACCGCTCCGCTCGAGGCCGGGATCCGACGGCGAGACCTAACGCTGCTGCAGCCGCCGGTCGATGGCCGTCGGACGCCCGTCGCCCGTTGGCTGGTACACGACGCGCACCTCGCCCACGACGGCCCGGAACTCCTCGAGCGCCTTCGGGCTCTTCATGGCGAAGGTGTCGAATCCGCTGCGCAGCATGAAGGGCAGCTGCTCGCAGAGCACGTCGCCGATCGCGCGCAGCTCGCCCTTGTAGCCGTATCGCTCCCGCAGCAGACGGGCCGAGCTGAAGGCGCGACCGTCGGAGAAGACCGGGAAATCGAGGGCGACGAGGGCCAGGCGATCGAGATCCCCGGCGAGAGCCGCCGGCTTCTCGTTCGACGCGAGCCAGACACCGAGCGGCGCGTTGCGGGCCAGCAGCGCGGACCGCTCCGCCACGAAGCGGACGAGCGACACGAGGATCGCGCCCTCCGCCGGAATCGGCGCGCCCTCCTCCAGACGCTGATAACGGTCTTCGATCAGGGCGGGTCCATCCGCCCGGCTCTCAAGCAGCGCCATAGACCCGCTCCTTGAAGGGCTCCTGGCCGACGCGTCGATAGGTGTCGATGAAGGCCTCCCCGCTCGTTCGCAGCTCGAGATAGGTGTCGACGATCTTCTCGACGACGTCGACGACCTCGTCCGCGGAGAAGCCGCGGCCTAGGATCCTGCCGAGGGCGGCGTCCTCCGACGCGGATCCGCCGATCTGGACCTGGTAGTGCTCCTCGCCCTTGCGGTCGACGCCGAGGATGCCGATGTGGCCGACGTGGTGGTGGCCGCAGGCGTTGATGCAGCCCGAGATCTTGATCTGCATCTCGCCGATCAGCTCGAGGCGATCGCGGTCGGCGAAGCGCTCGGTGATCCGCTCGGCGATCGGGATCGAGCGCGCATTCGCGAGGGCGCAGTAGTCGAGGCCCGGGCAGGCGATGATGTCGGAGAGCAGGCCGATGTTCGACGCCGCGAGCCCGGCGGCGACGAGCCCGTCGAAGAGCGCCGGCAGCTGGTCGCGCTCGACATGGGGAAGCACCAGATTCTGGGAATGGGTCACCCGGATCTCGCCGAAGCTGAACGCGTCGGCGAGGTCCGCCACGGCGTCCATCTGCTCCGCCGTCGCGTCGCCGGGCGGCTTGCCGATCGGCTTCAGCGAGATGTTGGCGATCGCGTAGCCCGCCACCTTGTGGGGGCTCACGTTGTGACGCACCCAGGTCGCGAAGTCCCGGTCGCGCTGCATCCGCGCCTCGGTCGCGGGCGCGGCCTTCGTCAGCACGCGGAAGGCCGGCGGCTCGAAGTGGCGGGCGATCCGATCGACCTCCTGCTTCGGCAGCTTCGGGGCGGCCTCGCCCATCGCGGCCCACTCTTCGTCCACCAGGCGCGTGAACTCGTCGGCGCCGGTCTCGTGGACCGTGACCTTGATGCGGGCCTTGTACTTGTTGTCGCGGCGGCCGAGCTGGTTGTAGACCCGCAGGATCGCCTCGAGGTACGAGAGCAGATCGTCTTTCGGCAGGAAGGCGCGGATCGTCTTGCCGATGAAGGGCGTGCGGCCGAGACCGCCGCCGACGATGACCTCGAAGCCGGCCTGCCCCGCGCCGTCGCGGCGCATGATCAGGCCGATGTCGTGGACCTTCACCGCCGCCCGGTCCTGCTCGCTCCCGGTCACCGCGATCTTGAACTTGCGCGGCAGGAACGAGAACTCGGGGTGCAGCGTCGACCATTGCCGGATGATCTCGCACCAGATCCGCGGATCCTCGATCTCCCCTTCGGCGGCGCCGGCGTACTGATCGGAGGTCACGTTGCGGATGCAATTGCCGCTCGTCTGGATGGCGTGCATCTCGACCTCGGCGAGCTCCGCCAGGATGTCGGGCGTCTCCTCGAGCTTCGGCCAGTTGAACTGCAGGTTCTGGCGGGTCGTGAAGTGGCCGTAGCCCTTGTCGTAGCGCCGCGCGATGAAGGCGAGCTTGCGCATCTGACGCGAATCGAGGGTCCCGTACGGGATCGCGATGCGGAGCATGTAGGCATGCAGCTGGAGGTAGAGGCCGTTCATCAACCGCAGCGGCCGGAACTGCTCCTCGGTCAGCTCGCCCGCGAGGCGCCGCTGCACCTGCCGCCGGAACTGGGCAACCCGATCCTGAACGAGGGCATGGTCGAATTCGTCGTACTGGTACATCGCTAGACCTCCCGGGACTCCGCCTGCTTGCCGAGATCCTGCCGCACCGTCGGACCGAGGCTGCGGATCCGCTCGCGGTACAGCTTGGGCCGCAGGCCCGTCGGCGTCGACTCGACCTCGATCAGGTACGGCTCGACGACCTCCTGACGGTCGCGCGCCGAGGCGAGCCCGAGGGCCAGGATCTCTTCGGCCCGCGCGTCGTCCCGCGCGACGGTCGCCTCTTCGAGACGGAGCTTCCACTCGCCCCGCGCGCTCCCCGGCGCCGCGGCCAGGAACACGACGACCCCATCCGACAGGCGATTGGCGATCACCACCTGATCCATCCCTGCTCGATCCTTTCCCGCGCTGCGTCCGCGCCCGGCGATCTGGCCGCGTCGAGCTCGCGAGCGAGCGCCCCGAGCCGCCGTTCCGGGCGCGCCGAAACCTGAAAAACCTGTGGAATTCCAAAGCTTTGCACGCAAAAGCAAAGCGGGCCGAAGCGTACTCGACGGCCTCGGGCTTGGCAACGAAGCCGCCGTGCGCGTCCGAGCGGGTCCGGGTCCCGGCCAGGGCGCCGCCCCGGCCCGGGGATCCAGGCCTAGCGTCGCCGTCCCGCAGCGTCCGGATCGGCCGGCGGACGTTCGTCGGCGTCGTCGAGGGACATCCGGATCAGCGAGCGGAGCACCCGGCTCCGCCGCGCCTCGCCAATCAGGCTCTGGAGGCTCTCGAAGACCGTCGGATCGTTCACGAGCAGCCCGAGCGTGCCGTCCCCCTGCTCGACCTTCTGGAGGATGCGCTGCAGCGACGACGTCGACGCCGCGAGATCCTGCCAGACGCGCCGATCGTCGACCGGCTCGTAGATCAGGTCGTGGAGCAGCCCCTCCCCGGTCCGGATCTCGTTCACGATGTCTTCGACCCCCGCGAGCGAGGCGCCGAGCTCGTCGAGCCCCGTCCCGTCGTAGGGCTCGAAGATCAGCGAGTGGATCAGGCCGGAGCCCTCGCGCGTCTCGATCATGATGTCGGAGACGGCCTCGAGGGCGAGCACCGCGCGCTCGGCCCCCTTGTTCTCGGCGAAGGTCTTCACGACGTCGTTCAAGCTCCCCGACAGCGCGTGGATGCTCGCGAGCGCGCTGCGCCCCTCGGCCATCAGCGCCGTCACGTTCGCGGGGTCGCGGGTCGCGATCTCCTCCTCGTCCTCGAGGCGCGCGGCCGCGGACGTCCCGAAGCTGACCTCGACGTAGGCATCGCCGAGCAGCCCGATCGTTCCGATCGTCGCGATCGAATCCGCGCGGATGCGATCCTGCACCGATTCGTTGACCTCGAGGACGACGAGCACCGGCCGCTCGGCCTCGACGGGCTCGAAGCGGATCTTCTCGACGCGGCCGACCTGCTTGCCTCCGAGCCAGACCGGAGCCCCGGGCAAGAGCCCCAACACGTTGTTGAACCGCGCCTTCACGCGATACCGCGGCTCGAACAAGCCGCCCTCGGCCGAGAGCGACAGGATGCCCGCCGCCAGCCCAAAGAGCGCCAACACCACGAAGAGCCCCACGGCCCGATTGATGCGTGCATCGCGATCCATCGTCATGCCCCATCCGCGCGCGCCGTCGGCGCCCGCTCCCCTGGATTCCCGTTCGTCGGACCCCCGA
>JBIPOQ010000477.1:0-3372 GCA_044379055.1 Myxococcota bacterium | reverse complement strand
TCTACCGGACGCGCCCCGATCCCCGCTCGCTGACCTTCTTCTATCTCTGCGTGTCGGCCGGGGGCGCGATCGGCGGGCTGCTCGTCGGGCTCGTGGCGCCGGTGGTCTTCGCCGACTACGTCGAGCTCCAGGTCGGCCTGCTGGCGGCCGTCGTCGTCGCGCTCGTCGTCTTCGCGCGGGATCCGGAGGGCTTTCTCGGCCGAGGATCGCCGGGTTGGCGCCGGGTCGTCGCAGGCGCGCTCGTCTCGGCCGCGATCGGCTGGGTGGCCTGGAGCGAGAATCGCCCCCGCCCCTTCCGGGTCCACCAGGCGCGATCGTTCTTCGGCGTCCTCAAGGTCGACGACATCCCCGACAGTCAGGGCCAGCAGCGAACCCTGACGAACGGCACCACCGTCCACGGCATGCAGTTCCTGGCGCCCTCGACGCGCCAGCTTCCGACCTCCTATTTCGGGCGGGCGACGGGGCTCGGGCTCGCCCTGACGAGCCGCCCGCTCCAGGGCGAATCGAGGATCGGCGTCATCGGTCTCGGCGTCGGCACGCTCGCCGCGTATGGCCGCCAGGGCGACACGATGCGTTTCTACGAGATCGATCCGGTCGTCGTCGAGATCGCCGGCCCGGGCGGCCATTTCGCCTATCTCGAGGAGTCGAAGGCCGACGTCGAGGTCGTGCTCGGCGACGCGCGCCTCTCGATCGAGGCCGAGCAGAAGCGGGGCGAACGCGGGATCTACGACATCCTCGTCCTCGACGCCTTCAGCAGCGACTCGATTCCGCTCCATCTCATGACCCGGGAGGCCTTCCGGCTGTATTTCGACGCCCTCGCGCCGAACGGCCTGATGGCGGTCCACGTCTCCAATCGCCATTTCAAGCTGATGGGTCTCGTCTCGAGGCTGGCCGCCGACTTCGGTGCCGACAGTCTGCAGATCAAGACCCGCCCCGCCCCCCAGCTCCAGAGCGGGCTCACGGATTGGGTGATCATCGCGCGCGATTCCGATCAATTGACGCGCCTGCAGCTCCGAATCGAGAAGCGGCATCGCCTGCTCCGCCTGCCTCCGGAGAACATCCTGATGCGCCGGGGCAGCGATACGAATCTCGAGAGCTTTCCCCTCTGGACCGACGACTACAGTGATCTCGTGAGCGTGATCCGCTGGGATTGAGCGGCGTCGGATCGAAAGCCGATCGAAGCTCGGTCCTCCCGATCGACAGGAGCCTTGGATGGGTCGCAATGTCTGGATCGCCTCGGCGGCCTCGGGGCTGCTCGGCTTCGCCCTCGGCCGGAGCCTCGCTCCGACGACGGTCGAGTTCCCCGCACCGGAGGAGTCGATCGACGCCGAAGAGATGGAAGAGCAGGTCGAGCGCGCGCTGCACGAGACCCGCGCGTTTCCCCGGGCCGGCAGCCTGATCCGCCTCTTCGAAGGGCTGACCCGCGAGAACGTCTCGGGCGCGGCCAACGCCGTGCGCGAACGGGCCGCGGAGCGGGATCCCGTGGACCTGCAGCTCTTCCTGACCGCCTTCGCGCATCTCGATCCGCTCGCGGCGATGCTCGAGGTCCAGAGCTGGCCGATCCGCTCGCGCCGGGAGCAGGGCATCCGCATCGTGATGCGCGAATGGGCCGCGAGCGGCGAGCGTCTCGCCGCGGGCAGCTACTTCGACTCCCTGACCGACGCAGACGTGCGCGCGGTCGCCGCCGCGCCGCTCGTCCGGGGGTGGGCGCTCAGCGGCGACGTCGACGGGGCCCGGGCGCTCGCGATTCGCTTCTTCGAATCCGAGGGCCGGCGCGACGTGGTCGATGCCCTGGTCGGCGGCGTCTTGCATGCACAGGGCGTCGAAGGAGCGGTGGCTCTCGCGCGGGCGGGCGATCCCCGGGGCGAGCGAGCCTTCGATCGCCAGGTCACGCTCGCCGTGCTCTCGCTCGGCGGGCGCGAGAACGCGGTCCGCGCGGCCGCCTTCTACGACGAGCTGCTCGAACCCGCGCCGCCGCCGCCCTGGCTCGCCGGCCAGATCGTTCCGCTCGCCGGTCTCCTGCGCAACGACGATCCCGAGGCGGCGCTCGATTGGCTCCTGCCCAAGCCGGAGGGCGCCGAGCGCGTCCGGGCGCTGACCGAGACGATGGGGACCTGGGCCCGGCGCGATTTCGATGCCGCGTGGACCTGGTTCGAGGCCCGGGGCGCGCTCGAGGCCTCGGACGGGGCAGCGCTCTCGCCGACGGACTCCGCGCTGCTCGCCGGCCTCGTGCGCCGCCAGGCGCGAATCCGACCGAGCGAGGCGGCCGCCTGGGCAGTCCGCCTGCGCCCCGAGTCCGATCGTCTCGAGATGCTGCGCCGCATCGCCTACTTCTGGTCGATGAGCGAGCCCGCCGCCGCAGACGCCTGGCTCGAGACGCTCTCCCTCTCCGAGGCGGAGCGCGCCTCGGTGGCCGAAGCGGCGCAATGGGGCCGCAGCCAGGACGCCGAGAAGCGGGCGCCCGCGGACGATCTCTGAAGCCGATCCGCGGACCGGACGCTCGAAACGAAAAAGGCCACAGTCGACGGATCGACTGTGGCCTCGTTTCTGCGTGTCACTCGATCTCCGTCACCGAAGAATCGAGCGGCCGTTCGTGACTGCCCAGCTCTCGCCGTCCGGTGACCCGGACGGCGAGAGGATGGACGAAGCCCCGAGTCCCTGGGCTAGGCCCGTCGCCGGTAGGCGAGCAGACCGAGCAGGCCGAGACCGCTGGCGAGCGCAACCGTGGCACCCGGCTCCGGCGCGAACTTGAGGTTCAGGCCGAGGATCTGGGTGTTGAGCTGGATGCCGCCGGCGCTGTCCGACCGGATCGAGTACGAGCCCGCGACCAGACCGACGTTGCGCTGCTGACCACCGAGCGGCGAGAGGCCGACCGTGTCGTAGCCCATGCCCGTCAGCGTGTCGCTGAAGTGGCCACCCTGCAGCGGGCGCGAGGCGACGCGAACGATCGAAACCGTACCCGTCGTGAGCGCGAACTGGTGCTTGACGGACGTCGCCTTCGGGAGAAGAGCGAGCGTGCCGCCGGCCGGGAGGCCGAGCATCTGCGTGAAGGCACCGGCCATGAACGTTTCCCAGCCGTTGACCTCGTTGCAGCCAACAGGCAGCGGCTGCGTCGGGTTCGTACAAGCCGGAGCAACGCGGGGAGCACCCATCGGGGTGAACGCGTTGGCCGGGTTGAATCCGGCGAAGAAGCCCTTGATCCGACCCGCGGCCTGGAAGCCCGGCGCCGTCAGGTCCCAGCCACCCGCGTTGCGGATGCGGAAGCCCGGGTCGCCGTCGCCGACCGGCTGCGTGCCGGCCGCCGGCTTGAGGTTGGCCGAGAGCATGCCCGTGATCGCCGGGCCGCCGAGGTAGAGGCGAGCGGAGCCGTCG
>JBIPOQ010000476.1:0-3376 GCA_044379055.1 Myxococcota bacterium | reverse complement strand
TCGGATGGGCGGAGACGCTCCGGAGCGTCCCCCGGCGAGCAAGCCCGCGGCAGTGCCCGCTCCCCGTCCCGCGGCCCCCCGACCGGACAACGAGATCCATCGCGCCGCCGAGCATGCCGCCCAGGCCGCTGCGCCGATGCAGGCCCGCGACATCGACGACCTCTACACCGCCCCGCCCGCCGCGGAGAAGGCGCGTCCGCTCCCCGCGGCGAGCCCGAAGCCGGGTCCGAAGCCGGGGCCCGCCGCGCCGCCGCCGCCGGCGCAGTCGTCTGCCCCTGCCGCCCCGGCCCCGCCGAAGGCCGCCCCTGCGCCGCCTCCGGCCACCCTCGTCCAGACCGCGCCGCCCCAGGCGGCCCCGCCGCCGGTCGCCCACGCGCCCGGTCCTGCCAACGGCCGTCCGTCCCTCGAGCTCGTCGTCCCTGAGCCCGCCGCCGCCGACCGCAAGCGCCTCGAGGCGATCCTCGCGGCCGGGGTCGAGGCGAAGGCCTCGGACATCCATCTCCATGCCGGCGGTCTGCTCAAGCAGCGCCGCGTCGGCGAGCTCGTCGTCGTCGAGGAATCGGTCGATCCGGCCGCCGTCGAGCGCATGGTCGCGGCGTCCCTCACCCCCGAGCAGCGCGCCCTTCTCGCCCACGCCGGCGAGCTCGACTTCTGCTTCGACCTGCCCGGTATCGGCCGCTTCCGGGCGAACGCCTATCGCCAGCAGCGCGGCCTCGACGCCGTCTTTCGCTCGATCCCGGATCGCCCGCCGACCCTCGAAGAGCTCGGCCTTCCCGAAGAGCTGAAGAAGTACACCGACTATCACCAGGGCATGGTCCTCATCACCGGCCCCGCCGGCTGCGGCAAGTCCTCGACGCTCGCCGCCCTCGTGAACCACATCAACGAGAACCGCGACGACCACATCCTGACCGTCGAGGATCCGATCGAGATCGTGCATCCCTCGAAGCGCTGCCTCGTCAACCAGCGCCACGCGGGCCACCACACGAAGACCTTCTCCCGCGCCCTGCGCGCCGCGCTCCGCGAGGATCCGGACATCATCGTGATCGGCGAGCTGCGCGACCTCGAGACGATCAGCCTCGCGATGACGGCGGCGGAGACGGGGCATTTCGTGCTCGCGACGCTGCACACGGCGAACGCCGTGCGGACGGTGAACCGGATGATCGGGGCGTTTCCGTCGAACGAGCAGGACCAGGTCCGCGCGATGCTCTCGGAGTCGCTGCGCGCCGTGATCTCGCAGCGGCTCGTGCCGACCTCGGACGGCCAGGGGCGCGTGCCGGCGCTCGAGATGCTCGTCATCAACCGCGCGATCGGGAACCTGATCCGCGACCAGAAGACGATCCAGATCCGGTCGTCGATGCAGACCGGCAAGGCCCACGGCATGTACCTGCTCGAGCAGTCGCTGAACGAGCTCGTCGCGAAGGGACGCATCACGCGCGAGGTCGCCCTCTCGCTGGCCGAGGAAGAGAAGCTCATCACCGCTGGGGTGTGAGGGAGTCGAAGCGAAGTGGCCCAGATCGATTCGCTGCTGAGGCATCTCAAGGAGCACGACGGCTCAGACCTGCACCTGGTCGCGGGACAGCCGCCGCGTTTCCGTGGGAAGGGCGCCGTGCGCATCATCGAAGGCCAGGGCGTGCTCTCCCACGAGGCGCTGCGCGCCATGATGCAGGAGGTCGCCTCCCAGCGCGGCTGGGAGGAGTACGAGGCGACCGGCGATCTCGACTTCGCGTTCAGCCTCGAGGGCGTCGCCCGCTTCCGCGCGAACTTCTTCGTGCAGCTCTCGGGCGCGGCCTGCGTCTTCCGCATGATCCCGGAGAAGATCATCTCGCTCGAGGATCTCAACCTGCCCCAGGCCGTGCGCAATCTCGCGGACCTGAAGGAGGGCCTCGTCCTCGTGACCGGTCCGACCGGCTCGGGCAAGTCGACGACCCTCGCCGCGATCATCGACAAGATCAACAAGACCTACTCGCGTCACATCGTGACGATCGAGGATCCGGTCGAGTTCGTGCACCAGAACCGCAACTCGCTCTTCTCCCACCGCGAGGTCGGGCTGCACACCCAGGGCTTCACGCCCGCCCTGCGCTCCGCGATCCGCCAGGACGCCGACGTCATCCTCGTCGGCGAAATGCGCGAGATGGAGACGATCAGCCTCGCGATCACCGCCGCCGAGATGGGCATGCTCGTCTTCGGCACGCTGCATACCAACAACGCCGCCAAGACGATCGACCGCATCATCGACGCCTTCCCGGCGGAAGAGCAGAACATGGTCCGGCTCTCGCTCTCGGAGTCGCTGGCGGGGATCGTCTCCCAGCTGCTGCTGCCGCGGGCCGACAAGCCCGGGCGAATCGCGGCGAACGAGATCCTGCTGAAGACCCAGGGCCTGCCCAACGTCATCCGGGACGGGAATACGCCGATGCTCGCCTCGATCATCCAGTCGGGGAAGGCGCAGGGCATGCAGGCGATGGACGACGTGCTCTTCCAGTACGTGAAGGACAAGAAGGTCTCGGCCCACGACGCCTACATGAAGGCGACGGACAAGCCCCGCTTCGCGCCGCTCCTGAAGGCCGAGGGCGGCACCCCCGAGCCGGGGGTCTAGACGGCGCGGCCTGAGGCCGCTTTGGCATCGGTCCCCGGGCGTGCGAGACTCGCGCTGGGGGAGAGAGGGAGGACACCCAACCGAGGGACTCCCCGATGATGCTCCGAAATGCTGTTCTTGCTGCTGCTCTGCTGACCCTCACGTCCTCGCAATCCGCCTTCGCGCTCGATGGGATCGACCTGTCCCGGCCGGCGACCGACCCGGGCGACGAGGCCGCTGCCACGGACGACGACTGTCCGGCGCTCACGAAGATCCGTCTGCCGTTCCTCTGCCCGGGCGCCGGCGCGGGATCGGAAGGCGCCCACGCGCTCGTGCAGGTGCGACCGCCCAACCCGAATCCGTCCTGGGAGAGCGCGCGTCAGATCCCGCGCATGAGCGACTGGACCGAGGGCAACGGCACCTGGGGCCCGGACCTGAACCAGGACTGAGACGGCCCGACCTCGGCCGATGGACGCGCGAAGTGTCCGGCGCATCGGGAATCGGGGAGAATCGATCCATGACCCGACTCGATGCCCCGGCCACCGGCCGCAACCGTGAGCCGATTCTCGCCGTCCTGACGCGTTGGCTCGCGGACGCATCGGCGGATGGGGCGCCTTCGGGCGCTTCGTCCGCCGACGCCCCGCGTCCGCCGACCCGCGTCCTCGAGATCGCGAGCGGAACGGGCCAGCACGCCGTCCATTTCGCCGAGGCGTTGCCGCGTCTGCGCTGGCAGCCGAGCGATCCCGATCCGGACCATCTCGCTTCGATCGAGGCCTGGCGCGCGACGTCGAAGGTCGGGCGGGT
>JBIPOQ010000475.1:0-3377 GCA_044379055.1 Myxococcota bacterium | reverse complement strand
GTCGATGAACGAGAAGCGGATCCGGATGCTCGTCTTGCCGTGCCAGCCGCGGATCTCCCAGCGCCGGAAGAAGGTCCCTCCGGTCGGCAGCTCGACGGGATCGCGCACGTCGGCGGCGACGGCCTCGAGCTCGCCGGCGAGGTGGATCGCCTGGCTGAAGGCGTGGGGGCCGACCTCGAAGAGGATGTTCTCCGGCGCAGCGAGCATCCACGCGCCGAAAGGCCCGCCGCGGAGCTGGCCGAGGGCCTTGTTCCAGACGATGTCGATCTGATCGATCCGGCCGAGGCGCCCGGAGCGGACGTCGGCGACCAGCTTCTCGTAGGCCTCGAAGAAGAGGAAGTTGTGGCCGACCCCGACGCTGCGGCCGGATCGCGCCGCCGCCTCGGCGAGCGACGCACACTCGGCGCTCGAGATCCCCAGAGGCTTCTCGAGGAAGACGTCGCAGCCCACGTCGAGGACCTGGCGCGCGAGGGCGGCGTGGAGATTCGGCGGGGTCAGCACGTGGACGACGTCGAGGCGTTCCGCCTCGATCATCCCGGCGACGTCGGAGTACGCCTTCGCGATGCCCTTCGCCGCGGCGAAGCGCTCGGCGCGGACGAGGCTCACGTCGCAGACGGCGACGACCCGGACGCCGGGGATCCGCGCGAGGGCGGCGTGGTGGTAGTCGGCGATGTAGCCGGTGCCGAGGAGCCCGACCCTCACGCTCGCGCCCTGCGCGCCTGCCTCGGACGAGCCTGTTGCGGACATGGCGGCGTCGGTTTTCCTCGAGGCGTTTCGGCCAGGGCCGCGCGCCCTGGACGCGGGCTGGCGGCTTCGCCCCTCGCGCCCGGGTCGGGACCGCGGGTCGTTCGAGCTCATCGGTTCCCGCGGAGCGCGACTTTCGGCTCGATTCGGGGCCTTCGGGCTGAAATCCGGCCGGATCGGCGCGCGCAGGATACCCATCCCGCTCGCCCTGCGGCAAAGGTCGGGCCACCCTACGGCCGAAGAGACCGGCCGAGGAGTCTCGCGACTCGAATTCCGGGCACCTTCAAGACGCCGGATCCAGTCGGATCGCGGCGGAGGACCGACATGCCGGCCGATGCGCCGAAAGCTTCCCTCTCGCTCGCGCAGCTCGGCTGCGTCCTGATCGGGCGAAACGAGGGGGATCGCTTCCGGCAGTGCGTCGAGTCGCTGCCGGCGGCGCTCGGGGCGGTCGTCTACGTGGATTCGGGCTCGACGGATGGCAGCGTCGCCCTCGCCCGATCCCGGGGCATCGACGTCGTCGAGCTCGACCTCTCGGTCCCGTTCACCGCCGCCCGCGCCCGGAACGCCGGCTTCGAGCGGCTCCGGAAGACCCATCCCGACCTCGCCGCCGTCCAGTTCGTCGACGGCGACTGCGCGCTGGTCCCCGGCTGGGTCGAGGCCGCCGCTGCCGCGCTCGGGGATTCCCCGGAGCGGGCCGCGGTCTGCGGCTGGCGCCGGGAGCGCTTCCCGGAGCGCTCGATCTACAACCGGTTCTGCGACCTCGAGTGGATCGCCGGCGCGGTCGGCGACGTCGGGCCCTTCGGCTTCGGTGGCGACGTCCTGATCCGCAGCGAGGCGCTCGCCGCGGTCGGCGGCTACGACGGGAGCCTGATCGCCGCCGAGGACACCGAGCTCTGCGCGCGCCTGCGCGCGAAGGGCTACGAGATGATCCGCATCGATCGCCCGATGACCCTCCACGACGCGGACATCCACCGCTTCGGCCAGTGGTGGACCCGCAGCAAGCGCGCCGGTCATGCGACGCTCGAGGTCTCGCGTCTGCACCGCGCGACCGGGCTCTTCGCCCGCCACGTCCGGAGCATCTCGATCTGGGGAGCGCTGCTGCCGCTGCTCTTTGTGGCGAGCCCGTTCGTGCTGGGCGCCGGCGCAGCGCTCGTCTGGCTCGCGGTCGCGGCGCTCTACGCCCTGCAGGTCCGACGCATCGCGCGGAGCCAGGATCCGGCGCGTTATTCGCCGCAGGACGCCCTCGTCTGGGGCATCTCCTGCATGGCCTCCCAGCCGCCGAAGGCGCTCGGGATGCTCGACTACGGTTGGAGCCGGTTGCTCGGCCGACGACGCGGGATCATCGAATACAAGTAGAAGGCGCGGAAGGAACGAACGGCGACATGGCAACAGGAAAGCTCGCGAAGGCCCGCGCGGCCGCGGCCCAGGCCGAAAAGCCGGTCTCGCCGGCGGAGCGATGGCTCGGTCTCGGGCTCGTCGTCGTTCAGCTCGCGCTCGTGATCGCCGCGGCGGTCCGCTATCGCTTCGAGAGCCCGGCCTTCCAGCAGGCGCTGCCCTGGCTCGGCTTCGGCGTCGTCGTCCACCATCTGCTGCCCGCGCGCCACCGTCTGCTCTTCTTCGCCGCGATCTCCCTCGCCTCGATCTTCTATTTCCTCGGCATCAGCCCGGCGGGCTTCGACGTCCGGGCCTCCGCCGTCCGTGGCGGCGAGATCGTCGCGATCGGCGTTCTGTTGATCGGGCTCTGCCATCTGCCGATTCCGTTCCGCCCCCGCGTCGCCGTCCTGCTCGCGGTCGGCGCCGGATTGATGGCGCTCCGCGGCGGCGCGCTCTTCGGCGGCGCGCTCGCCCCGATCTGGCCCCTGCTCGGCGCCTTCTTCATGTTCCGGCTCGTCCTCTACGCCCACGACATCGAGCACGAAAAGGGCAAGCCCAGCTTCGTCCGGGCGCTCGCCTACTTCTTCATGCTGCCGAACGTGTTCTTTCCGCTCTTCCCGGTCGTCGACTGGAAGGCCTTCGGACGCAACTACTACAACGACGATGCCATGCGGATCTACCAGCGCGGGCTGCACTGGATGGCCCGCGGCGTCCTGCAGATCGTCTTCTACCGCATCGTCTACTACCACTTCTA
Organism: Myxococcota bacterium; assembly: GCA_044379055.1. Classification (GTDB taxonomy): domain Bacteria; phylum Myxococcota_A; class UBA9160; order UBA9160; family UBA4427; genus UBA4427. The sequence continues at coordinate 505 of JBIPOQ010000475.1, read as the reverse complement.
CGTCGATGCCTCGCTCATCGAGGACGGCTCGAGCCTGCTGCGGCATCTGCTGGCGAACTTCGCCCTCTACCTGCGGGTCTCGGGCCAGTTCCACATGATCGTCGGCCTGCTGCTGCTCTTCGGCTTCAACCTTCCCGAGACGAATCACCACTACTTCCTCGCCGAGAGCTTCACCGACTACTGGCGCCGGGTGAACATCTACTGGAAGGACTTCATGGTGAAGATCTTCTACACGCCCGTCGCCTTCGCGCTGCGCGACAAGGGCGACGTCCTGCCCGGCGTGGTCGGCTCGGCCTTCGCGTTCCTCGCGACCTGGGTGCTCCACGCCTATCAGTCGTACTGGCTGCGGGGCGCCATGTCCTTCTCGCTCCAGGACACGCTCTTCTGGACCATCCTCGGCGTGCTCGTCATGATCAACACCGTCTGGGAGGCGCGGCGCGGCCGAAAGCGCTCCCTCTCGGCGCGCTTCGACCCGCGCGAGGCCTTCTTCGCCGCGCTGCGGACG
>JBIPOQ010000474.1:0-3393 GCA_044379055.1 Myxococcota bacterium | reverse complement strand
ATGATGAAGGCGCCGTAGAACCAGTTCGCGACGTAGATGTGGTGGGTCTTCCGCTTCACGATCGTCCCGAAGAAGACGACGGCGTAGGCGACCCAGACGACCGCAATCAGCAGGTCGATCGGCCACTCGAGCTCGGCGTACTCCTTCGAGGTCGTGATGCCGAGCGGCAGCGTGATCGCCGCCGAGAGGATCACGAGCTGCCAGCCCCAGAAGACGAAGCGCGCGAGGCCCGGCGCGAAGAGCTCCGCGCGACAGGTCCGCTGCACGACGTAGAGCGACGTCGAGAAGAGCGCACAGCCGCCGAACGCGAAGATCACCGCGTTCGTGTGCAGCGGCCGAAGCCGCCCGTAGCTCAGGTAGGGCACGCCGAAGTTCAGCTCGGGCCACGCGAGCTGGGCGGCGATGACGACGCCGACCAACATCCCCACGATGCCCCAGACGACCGTCATCAATGCGAAATGACGCACGACGACGTCGTCGTAGCGGGGCGCGTGGTCGCGTCCCTGCTCGATCGACACGCTCGACATCCAACCCTCCGATCTCATGGCAAGGCGCCCGTTCGACGCATTGTTCGAGGAAGCCCGTGCTTCCGTCCGGGCATCCGGTCGACGCCCGGCGGCGCGCATCGCCGCGCACCCGCCCGCAACTTCGCAACACCCATGCCATGAAGGCCCGCAGGGCGGTGCAGCGAATCGTTCGGGCGCGTGGGGAGTCCGGATCCGGCCTCGAGAGGCGAAATTGCGCACGGGCCCATCCCTTGGGACGGGGCGCCGCATCCGACCCGGGGCCCGGCGAGCTGTCGCGCCCTGCCACGACTCGACGCCGGGATGGGACATTCCGCCTCGGGTCATCGCCCCCGGTCGCGATCCTGTCGACGCATGCCCGCGGCACACCTCATGCAATCGCGAGCGACCAGGGGCGGCGACGGCAATCGGTCATGACGTCCGAACACCACCACGGAGGACGCGTTCCCATGGCAAACGAAACGGCATCGAAGGTCGGCTCGGCGGGCGGATCGGAGCAACGCATCGTCTTCAAGGGCGCTCTCCTGTTCGATGGCGACGGCCCGGCGCGACCGGGGACGACGGTCGTCGTCCGCGGGGAGAAGATCGAGGCGGTGATCCCGGACGCGGCCCATCAGGCTCGTCCGGGAGACCGGGTCTATGAGCTGGGAGGTCGGACGCTGATGCCCGGCATGGTCCAGTCTCATTTCCATTCGCATTTCGGCGCCTTCGGCGACGGCGTCCGGGCTCCGGCCCTCGGTCTCGAGGCGGCCCCGCCGTACCTCAGCATGCTGGCGGCCTCCAACGCCGAGCTCGCCGTCCAGTGCGGCTTCACCGGAGCGATCGGTTCGAGCAACGCCCACACGATCGACGTCAGCCTGAAGGAGGCGATCCAGGCCGGCTTCGTGAAAGGTCCGCGCTACCTCGCCGGCTCGCGCGAGATCATCACGACCGGCGAGTACTCGGACTACCCGAACAACCGCAACTTCTTCATGGGCCTCGGCAGCACCGGTCTGACCTACGCCGCCGACGGCGTCGAGGGCTGGCGCCTCGCCGGCCGGGTCGAGTCGGGCCGCGGCTGCGACGTCGTCAAGATCTCCGCGGCGCCCGGCCACGGCTCGATGCCGGTGCGCGACATCCTCTGTCCGACCCGCGACGAGCTGCGCGCCCTCGTCGAAGCGGTCCACAAGAACGGCAAACGCGTCCGCGCCCACGCCCCGTCGAAGACCTCGATCCTCGAATGCGCGCGGGCGGGGGTCGACATCATCGACCACGCCGACCGGATCGACGACGAGTGCGTCGAGGCGATCCTCGACCACAACTGCAGCGTCGTCCCCAGCATGCTCTGGAGCGAGCGCTTCCTCGGCATCGCCGAGCCCTGGGACCACGACAAGGCGCCGCTGCCCATCAGCGAAGGCTTCCCGGAGACGCCCGCCGAGGTCCGGGCGAAGATCCGCGCCGTTCGCGAGGACTACGAGTACACCTGTCGGGCGATGCCCGAGGCCGCTCGGGCCGGGGTGCGCATGATCGTCGGCGACGATTACGGCACGCCCATCATGCCCCATGGCGACTACATCCCGGAGTTCGAGCTCTACGTGAAGAAGCTCGGCATGGCCCCGATCGAGGTCCTGCGCTGGGCGACCCGGAACGGCGCCGAGGCGATGGGGCTGGGGGCCGTGACGGGCACGATCGCGGTCGGCAAGCTCGCCGATCTCGTCGTCGTCGACGGCGACCCGCTCCAGGACGTGAGCTGTCTCGCGAATCGCGACAACCTGCGGGTCATCCTGCTCGGCGGGAAGGTCATGAAGGACAGCTTCTCCCCGGGAGGCTGCGCGTGAGCCGGGAGCGCGAGTCGGCTGCCGCCGCCGATTCGCTCGCTCCCGAGACCGGGTTCCCTTTCATGCGGCCGTAGGCCGCCCGAAGAAAGAAGAGGAGAGAAGATGGTCCACTACAACCCGCTGATGCCGGAGATCCTCGAGGATCCCCATCCGATCTACAAGAAGCTCCGCGCCGAGGCGCCGGTCTACTACGTCGAGGAATTCGACTGCTGGGCCCTCTCGCGTTTCGACGACATCTGGGAGCAGAGCGGCGACAGCGAGTCGTACTCCGCGGCGATGCGCGGGACGACGCCCTGCCATCTCATCACCAAGCAGCAGAGCGTCTTCCCGAGCGTCAACATGATGGACCCGCCGGAGCACGTGCAGAACCGCGCGCTCATCTCGGGCGCCTTCAAGCCCCGGCGCGTCGCTTCGATCGCACCGATCGTCGAGGAGATCGTGCGCAAGCACGCGAAGAACCTCGAGGCCGGGACGCGCGTCGACCTCGTCAAGGACTACATCGCGAAGATCGCGATGGAGTCGGCCTGCGTGCTGCTCGGCCTGCCCATCGAGGACGCGGACCACGTCTACAGCTACGTGACCCGCTATTTCGACCGGGCTCCGGGCAAAGCGGGGCTCACCGAGGATGGACTCAAGGCCGCTGCCGAGCTGAACGACTATCTCGGCGCGCTGATCCGCCATCGAAGGTCGCATCCGACGGCGGACGACGTCCTGCTGAACGCCTATCTCAACGCCCGCTTCGACGGCAAGGGGCTGCCCGACGACAACATCGCCTCGCAGATGGCGACGCTCGTCATCGGCAGCACCGACACGATGCCGAAGATCTATGCGTCCTTCGTCCTCGAGCTCTTCCGCGCGCCCGACCAGCGCCGGGAGCTCGTCGAGAACGGGGAGCTGATCCCGAACGCGTTCCGCGAGGGGCTCCGCTACGGCATGCCGACCCAGTTCCTGGGCCGGACGGTGGTGAAGCCCGTGCAGCTCCATGGCCATACCTTCAAGCCGGGCCAGGCCGTGATCTTCCTGTTCCCGTCCGCCAACCGGGACGAGCGGGA
>JBIPOQ010000053.1:0-12144 GCA_044379055.1 Myxococcota bacterium | reverse complement strand
TTCTTCGGGGCCTGCAGGAGGACCTTGCGGGGGGCGCCGCCGAGCTCGAGGGTCGCGAGCATCAGGGGCTGGACGGCGGTGTAGTCCCAGTTGTCGCCGGGCGTCGTCTGATAGTGCCAGACGAGCTTCCCGTCGTCGGGTCGGATCGCGAGGATCGACGAGAGATAGAGGTTGTCGCCGCCGCCGGGGCTGCGCTTCGAGCGGGTCCAGGGCGAGCCGTTGCCCGTGCCGACGAAGAGCAGATCGAGCTCCGGGTCGTAGACGATCGAGTCCCAGACCGTGCCGCCGCCGCCGATCGTCCACCACTCGCCGTTCCAGGTCTTCGCCGCCTGCTCGAGCTCAGGATGCTCGAAGGGCTGCGACGGATCGCCAGGGACCGTATGGAAGCGCCAGCGCAGCGCGCCCGTCTTCGCGTCGTAGGCGCCGACGTAGCCGCGAACGCCCTTTTCGGCGCCGCCGTTGCCGATGAAGACCAGCCCCTTCGCGACGCGCGGAGCGCCCGTGATCGTGTAGGGCTTGCTCGGGTCGATCGTCAGGACTTCCCAGCTCGGTCGCCCCGTCGCCGCGTCGAGGGACACGAGGCGTCCGTCGATCGTGCCGACGAAGACCGCGCCTTCCCAGACCGCGACGCCGCGATTGACGACGTCGCAGCAGGCATGGCGCCCCCAGTCGCGCGGGACCTGCGGATCGTATTGCCAGAGGAGCTTTCCCGTCGCCGCCTCGAGGGCGAAGACCTGGCTCCACTCGCTGCTGACGTACATCACGCCGTCGACCACGATCGGCGTCGCCTCGATGCCGCGCGTCGAGCCGAGATCGAAGGTCCAGGCGAGGCCGAGATCGCCGACGTTCTCGCGCGTGATCTGCGCGAGCGGGCTGTGGCGCTGCTCGGAATAGGTCCGGCCGTGGAGGATCCAATCCTCGGTCTCGGACTCCGCCGCGGCGGCCCGGGCGGCGTCGATCCGGCCCGGCCCGGCTTTCGTCGGCGTTTCCCCGACCGGGGCGGACGGCATCGCAGACGGCGGCGCGGAGCGCTCGCATCCCGGGCCGGGACCGAGGCAGTAGACGAGCGCGACCGCGAAGATCACGACTCGCCCGACGAAGGACTGGCTCGAAACGACTCGCACGATTTCCTCCCCCGACTCTTTCTAGGCGTCTTTCGCCGCGAGGTCGCGGCGATAGGTCCGCGCGCCCATCAGGAAATGCGCCGCGGCCCAGAGCATGAAGACGGTCAGCATCAGGAGCGCCTTGCGGAGCTCCGTTCCTCCGCCGAAATGATCGGACAGCTCGCCGACCACGACCGGCCCGATGCCGAACCCGACCGCGTTCATCGCGAAGAGCGCCGTCGCCGACATCGTCGCGCGCATGCGCGGCTTGACCAGCCCCTGCAGGACCGCGTGGGTCAGCGCCGAATACTGATGACTGCCGATCGTCGAAATCGCGAGCCAGACGATCGCCGAGGTCGCGTCGCCCGCGGTGTACGCGAGGATCGAAAAGGGCAGCGAGAGCAGGTTCCCCGCCGCCGGAAGCCACCAATGCCAGCGCAGATCGCGCTGCCCCAGACGATCGGCGAGCACCCCCGACAGATAGACCGCGAAGCCCCCGGCGCCGCCGGCGATGAGCCCGAGCCAGAGTCCCGACTGGCCCACCGTCAGGCCATGGACCCGCACGAGATAGGAGGAGTGGAACGCGGCCACGCCCGCGAGATAGAGCGTCTGGAGCGCGGCGGCGGCGAGCATGTGCCGGATCGCCGGCAGGCGCGCCATGAAACGCCAGGACTCGGAGGCGGGCTCGATCGCGCGGTCGCCGCTCGCGTCGAAGGCGCCCCGGGTCGGCTCGTCGAGGGTCCACCACGCGACCCCAGCGAGCAGCAGCCCCGGCGCCCCGACCACCATGAAGGCCGCCTGCCAGCCGAGCGCGTCCGCGAGGTAGCCGCCGAAGGCCAGGCCGATCAGCATGCCGATCGGGACGCCGAGACCGTAGACCGAGATCGCCGTCGCGCGTCGCTCGAGGGGAAAGGTGTCGGAGATCATCGAGTGGGCCGGCGGTGTACAGCCCGCCTCGCCGATCCCCACGCCGATCCGCGCCGCGAGCAGCTGCGGGAACGTCCGCGCGAAGCCACAGACCACGGTCATCGCGCTCCAGACGACGAGCGAAACGGCGATGATGTTCCGGCGATTGCCCCGATCGGCGAGCCTCGCGATCGGAAAACCGGCGACCGTGTAGAAGAGCGCGAAGGATCCGCCGATCAGCCAGCCGATCTGCCCGTCGCTGAGCCCGAGATCCGTCTTCACGGGCTCGACCAGGATGTTCATGATCTGGCGGTCGACGTTGTTGACGATGTAGATGACGAGCAGGAGGACGAGCGAGTAGGCGGGCGCCTTCATGGACGAATCGGCCTCCGTGGTCGCGCGACGTTAACAGAGCCGATCGCTCCCTCCCCGGATCCCTTCTCGACGCTATTTTCCGGACCGGATCCCATGGCGCTCGGTGGCCTGGTGCGGCCGGCCCGCCCGGGGAGACCGATCCCCTCCCGACCCGCCTGCCCCGCCCCGACGCCTCTATTTTCCTTGCAAAACATTCTCGATGGCGTAGGCTGAGCGGAACGACCCGGGAGGTCTCGACATCATGAAGTGGGTAGAGCATGTCCTCGAGTCCCTGCGCCAGGACGACCCCGCTCGCGACCTGTCCGCCCTGCCCCCGCTGGTCCGTCTCGGCCGCCTCTCGCTCTTGATGGCCGAACATCAGAAGAACGTCCTGAAGCCCTTCGACCTGACGCCGAGCGAGTACAGCATCCTCGGCAGCCTGCGTCGCGCGGGGGGCGTGCGGCTTCTGAAGCCCGGCGATCTCTACAACGTGGTCGGCTGCAGCCCGGGCGGATTGACCAAGATGATCGACCGACTCGAGAAGCGCGGGCTCGTGCGCCGCGCGTCCGACGCCGACGACGGACGCTGCGCCCCGATCCGATTGACCGCCAAAGGAGCCGCCCTCGAGAAGGCTGCGCTCGAAGCCTACGTCGAGAGCGCCGACGAGCTGATGGACGCTCTGCCGAAGGCCGAGCTCTCGCGCGTCGATGCCGCGCTCGAGATCCTGCTCGAACGCTTCGAGCCCGACGAGAATCAGGCGCGTCCCGGGCCCGTTCGACGCACGGGCGCTCGGGCCCGCTGAATGCCACGAGGCCCGCGGCGCTCGAGGACGATTCGCCGAAGCGAGTCGGGCCATCGGACCGCGGCAGGAAGAGGAAACGGCACATGGCGTACGATCTGCTGATCACCAATGGTCTCGTCATCGATGGCACGGGCCTCCCGCGCCGCCGGGCGGACGTCGCGATCCGCGACGGACGAATCGTCGGTGTCGGCCATTTCGACGCCGCCTCGGCCCGGCGCGTGATCGACGCGAAGGGGCGCATCGTCGGGCCCGGCATCGTCGACCCGCATACGCATTACGACCCCCAGCTGACCTTCGAGCCCTTCGGCACCTCCTCCTGCTACCACGGCGTCACGACCGTCGTCGCCGGCAACTGCGGCTTCTCGATCGCGCCGACCCGCGCCGACGACCGCGCCTTCATCACGCAGATCTTCGGTCGCGTCGAGGACATGAGCCCGGGCTCGCTCGCCGCGATTCCCTGGGACTTCGAGACCTTCCCGGAGTTCCTCGAAGCGAGGAAGGGCCATCTCGGCCTCAACGCCGCCTTCTACGTCGGCCACTGCAACATCCGCCGCTGGGTCATGGGCGATGCCTGCTTCGAGCGCGAGGCGACGAACGACGAGATCGACCGGATGCGCGGACTCGTGCGCGAAGCGATGCAGGCGGGCGCCGCGGGGCTCTCGTCGACCCACGCGCCGACGCATCTCGACTCGCTCGATCGCCCGGTGCCGAGCCGGCTCGCTTCGAGGGGCGAGCTCGAGGCCCTCGTCACCGAGGTCGGCCGCGCCAACGGCGGCTCGATTTCTTACCTGCCCTACAGCTCGATCGGCGGCCTCGACGAGGCGGACGGCGATTTCCTGATCCGCCTCGCCCTCGCGAGCCGGCTCCCGATCATCATCCAGGGCCTCGGCGCGCGCAGCAAGGTCGACGCACCGACCGCGACCTGGGACCACTGCGTCGCCTACCTCGAACGCGCGCGCCAGCAGGGCGCCGGCGTCTACTCGATGCTGATGTCCCGTCCGTTCAATCGCCGCTTCAGCCTCGCCGACGGAACCAGCCTCTACGAAGGCGTCCCCGCCTTCCAGCGCCTCTTCGACGAGGCGAAGACCGTCTCGGCGCGCCTCGCGATGCTCGCCGACCCCGCCTATCGCTCATCGATCCGAACCGCCGTCGAGAATCCCAACAAGGACGCCTCGCGCGGCTCGACGCTCCCGCCGCCGCACTTCGCGAACGTCCAGATCTACCGCGCGGGGAAGCCCGAGAACCAGGCGCTGATCGGCCGCTCGATGGCGGACATCGCGAAGGACCGCGGCGTCGCGCCGATGGACGCGATGATCGACATCGCGCTGGCCGAGGCCCTCGACGTCGAGTTCGTCTGGCGCACCGAGTCCGATGCCTGGCGCGAGGGGACCTATCAAGCCTCGATCCATCCCCACATGATCATCGGTACCTCCGACGGCGGCGCCCACCTCGGCCGCGACGACGGCTCGGACTGGAGCTCGTACTTCCTGCGCTACTGGGTCCGCGAGTGGCGCAAGTGGGAGCTCGAGGAGGCCATCCGCCAGATGACGCAGCAGCCGGCAGCGCTGCTCGGTCTCTACGACCGCGGCATGCTGCTGCCCGGCTTCGCCGCGGACATCATGATCTTCGATGCGGACGAGATCGGCCCCGGCAAGAAGGAGTTCGTGCGCGACTTCCCGAACGGCGAAGGACGCTGGTCGAGCCGGCCCGACGGGATGTACGCGACGATCGTCAACGGCGTGCCGATCGTCCTCGACGGCGAACGGACCGACGATTGCGGTCTGCCCGGCCGCGTGCTGCGACCGCTCACCGCCTGAGGCGGACGGGATGGCGATGGATTTCGACCTGCGACCGCTCGATCCGATCGGCGCCGAGATCCGGGGCGTGAAGCTCTCGGACGGCCTCGACGAGGCCGATTTCGAGGCCTTGCGCCGCCTCGTGATGGAGTGGGGCGTCGTCGTCCTCCCCGACCAGCATCTGACGCCGGCCGAGCACGTCGCCCTCGGTCGCCGCTTCGGCGTCCCCGAACGCGGCGCCTTCAACGAGGACACGCCGGATCCCGACCTGATCCTGCTGACGAACCGCGGCCGCGACGGAAATCTCCTCGCGCCCGACGACGTCCGGCTCCGCCTCGTCGCCATCAACGAGGGCTGGCATACCGACAGCTCCTTCCGCGAGATCCCCGCGAGCTTCTCCCTGTTCGCCGCCGTCGTCGTCCCGCCCGAGGGCGGCGACACCTTCTTCGCGAGCCTGCGCCATGCCTGGGAAGCCCTCTCGCCGTCGGACCAGAACTCCGTCCGGGGCCTCGTCGGGATCCACGACTACGCGAAGGCCTTCGCGCGCTTCGGGAGCACGATCCCCGGCAACCCGATCTTCGACCTCCCGATCGTGAAGCACCCGCTCGTGCGCCGGCATCCCGAGACCGGCGAGACGACGCTCTATACGAGCGAGCACGTGATGGGCATCGACGGCCTGCCCGACGCGCAGGCCCAGCCGATCCTCGATCGGCTGTTGCGGACCGCGATCGCGCCCGAGCGGGTCTATCGCCACCATTTCCGCGTCGGCGATCTCATCGTCTGGGACAACCGCAGCATGATCCATCGCGCGCAGGGCTTCGACGGGAAGCACGCGCGCGTCATGCATCACGTCCGGATCGCGGGGACGGAGCCGGTCGAGGCGGCCTGATCCCGGGACGGCGGATCGCTCGCCCCGTTCACGTCACGATCGACCATCCGCTGGCCAGGATCATCCAGATCGTCGCGAAGTAGCCATAGGCGTACGCGATCGTGCGATGGGGCATCGCGTGCCCCAGGTAGAAGACCGTGTGCAGGAGTCGCGCCACCGCGAATCCCGCGAGACAGAGCCAGGCGCCCCAATCCGACGGTCCGCACGCCGCGTAGATCGCCCCGACCGCGAAGAAGGGGACGAAGTTCTCGAGGTCGTTGCGATGCGCGCGGCGATGGCGCTCGACCTCGGGATGGCGCTCGGTGGAGGCCGGCAGGCCCTGTCCCGCGTAGTCCTCGGGCGAGGCGAAGGTCTTCGTCTGCAGGCGCGCGCGGCTGGTGAGGGCCGCGAGGATCAGCATCTTCAGGGAGAGGACGAGCACCGCCATCGCCCAGAGCTTGCCTGCCAGCGTCTCGAGAATCATGCGATCTTCCTCCTCCTCGACGGGTCGGTTCCGCCGGCCCGAACGATCCTGGCCCGCTCAATCCCGCGCGCCGCTCAGGGCGAGCAGCATCTGCTTCGTGACCTCGTCGGCGGGAAATAGCAGCTCGATGCGGAGGTCGGCGAGCAAGACGTCCTCCGCGCCCGAAAAATGCGCGATCGTCGAGAGGAACGAGAGGACCGTGTCGCCCACCCGGAATCGCGTGGGCACGAACGGCGGGAGCGACCGGGACACACCGCCCGAGAGCGAGGCGTCGGCCCCGAGCCGCGCGAGGGCGTCCTCGAGCACGGCATCGCCCCCCGCCGCGGCGTTCTCGGCGCGCAGGCGTGCGAGCAGATGGCGACCGAACTCGGGCCAGTCGTCGATCGCCGCCCGCATCCCGTCGCCGAGGAGGGCCTGGCCCGACCGGTCTCGGAATGGCGCTGCCGGCCCTGCCGGGCGCGACGGACACCACCGACGTCGTCAGCGAGATCGTCTTCGGCGAAGGCGGCGGGCTCAACGTCGTCGGGAACATCGGCTTCCTGGTCCTGTTCGGCATCCCCCTGCTCGCCGATCGGAGCCGGGCGGCACGTCCGGTCTGATGGCCTGCCCGCTCCAGATGGGTACGATCGCCGGGGTCGCGCTGGGCCGAGGCGGACACCGTCGACGGACGGGTCCCCTCGCGCGGACGGGGCGATGGGCGGAACGGGGCGAGCAATTCCGAACCGCGTCCCGAAGGAATCCAGCTTGCCCAACCGGGAAACAGCCGATGCCCCCGCCGCCTGGACGAAGGCAGCCGTCGTCCTGTTCGGCTTCGCCTGGCTGACCCTGCGCGCGCCGAACCTGCTGGCGGCGCCGCGCTTCTGGGCCGAGGAAGGGGCCTTCGTTTCGGCCGCCACGCGGCTCGACCCGCTCGAATCCCTGGTCTTCGTCTACTGGCGCGCAGGCTACTACTCCTGGGCCACCAATCTGGGCGCGACCCTCGGCGTTCATCTCCTTCCGCTCGAACTCGCCCCGGTCGCGACGACGGGGCTGGCGCTCCTCCTCCAGATGTCGCCCATCGTGGCCGTCCTCTTCCTGCGCTTCGACTTTCGCCTCTCGGGCGGCCAGCGCGCGATCGCTGCGCTCGTTCTCTCGACGACGACGTCGTCGAATCAGGGCTTCGCCTGGCTGAACACGATCAGCTCCCAGATGTTCACGGGCACCCTGACCGCGATCGTCCTCCTCGCCGCTGCGGACCAAGGCACGCGCCGCAGAAGCTGGGGCATGGTCCTCCTGCTGCTGGCCACGGGTCTCTCCGGTCCCTACGCGGTCTTTCTTTTGCCCGTCTTCCTCGTCGTCGCCTTCGCGGAGCGGGACCGCTGGCGCATTCGCCAGGCTGCCGCCCTCTCGACCGCCTGCGCGATCCAGCTCGGAGTCGTGCTCTACAAGCGCTTTGGCCTCGATCTCGTCAACGAGAAACGCGGGGGAGGCGAGCTCGATTTCGATGCGATCGCAAGCGGGATTCGCGAGACGATCAGCTCACCGATGTTTGGCCAGCGCGCCCTGATGGGAACGGAAAGCCAGCAGAACGGCCTGGCCGCGCTCTCCCTGATCGTGCTCACGATCGCAACCGCCGTCCTCATCCGATCTGCGCTGCGGACCCGACGACGAGGCGAGCACGCTCGCCTCGCATGGCTCGGCTCCGTCGATCTCCGCTGCCATCTCGCCTGGCTCACGACCGTCTGCGCGATCGGCTTCGTCTCCTACGAAGGGATCCCGGCCAAGCGATACGCGATCGTTCCCGGCGCGCTCACGATGATGATCGTGCTCCTGGCTAGCTACCGGACGCGCTCGAAGCCCGTCCGACTGCTCCTCGTCGCGGTCCTCGCGACCTGCGTCCTCTAGGGCCTGCGAAAGCCCCGATTTCCAGAGGACCTCGCCTGTGACGGCGCTTCGAGCGGATGGCAGACCGCCGCTCGCGAATGGTCGGGAAACTCGGTCGTGCAGCTGCCGCACTGCCCGGCAGGATGGACCATCGAGATCCACCCCGACGACGATTCGGCGGCTTCGACGGAAAGCGCACGCCCGGACTTCGACCTGTCGGCGAGCGCCGGGCCGTGACGCGTTCTGCGCATTTCATCGGCGGGAGCCGACAGCGGACAACCCCAGGTCGTCCTGGCCGGCGTTATCGAGCTTCTCGAGGGGTTGCGATCCGAATGGGATTTCGGGAACGGGAGGGAGTGGTGGAGGCGGCGGGAATCGAACCCGCGTCCGAATCGCGTCCTTCGGACGCGTCTACGTGTGTAGTCTTCGCTTGATTTCGGGTGGGCCAGGAGAAAAGACGGCCCGAGCACACCCTAGCTCGACGTGATCTCGCTCCCGGATACGGCCGAGCAGCGCTCGGGAGCCAGTCTCCTCATTACATCCGTGCCCCATTAGGAGACGTCATGGACGGATGTCGCTAGTTCCTAAGGGTTAGTTAGGCAGCGAGAGCGTAGTTGTCGTTGGCAGTTATTGTCTACCAGGACTGCAGCTGTTTAACGAGGTGGCTACGACCTCGACACGCGGCGCCCGATCTCGACGACCCGTCGAAACCGATCGCCCCCACGCGCAGCAAGCTACACCCGAAGTCGCGGACGTCAAACGGGACCCGTGGGGCGGGCGGGACCGCTCCGAGCGCTGGCCTGGCGCCTCGCGCCCGGGCCCGCAGACCGACCTGCGTACGAAGCTCGGTCCGGTTGCCTGCAAGTCGGGTCGGGACGCGACCGATCAACGAGGGGAGCCCCAGCCTTCCGATCGGAGGTCCTCCCCCATGCGCCCCATCCTCGTGCTCCCGTTCCTGGTCGCGGCCGCCCTCGGCTGCGCCCGGGACGCGAGCGTCTCCGAAAGCCAATGCGCGGCGGGCGATTGGGAGACGATCGGCTACCGCGACGGCGCCCTGGGCCACCGCCCGAGCCGGCTCCTCGCCCACCAGGACGCCTGCATCCCCCACGGCGTGACCCCCGACCGCGATGCCTACCAGCTCGGCTGGCGCCGGGGCATCGGGGAGTTCTGCCATCCGGACCACGGCTACGCCCTCGGGCTCGAGGGCGAGGGCCACGACAACGTCTGCCCCGACCCCCACCGCGATGCCTTCCTGTCGGCCTGGAACGCGGGGCGCCGGGTCTACGTCGCGCAGGCGCGGGTCGAGGAAATCGAGCGGGCCATCGCCCTGAAGTCCCAGCGCCTGAACGGGATCGACGAGGAGATCGCCGCGACCGCGAGCGCCCAGCTCGACCCGACCCTGCTGCCGCCCCAGCGCGTCCAGCTCGCCGCGCGGGCCAAGGCGCTCTACGACGAGAAGCTGCGGCTGCGTGCGGAGATCCCGCCCCTCGAGCAGGAGCTCGGCGAGCGAACGCGCGAACTCGAGGCGCTCGGCCGATCGATGGCGTCGACGGCCGGCTGAACGCCCGAGCGCCGGGCTGTGTAGAAGCGGGCGTGTGATAGCGTGGCGCGGAGAGCGGCTCGAGCCGGTTCTCCGGAGGAACTCGCCCTGCTTCGCACGGTCCTCATCGTGTCGTTCCTGCTGCTCGCCGTTCTCGGACTCTGGTTCCGCGCCGTCTCGGACGGGCGCCTCGGCGAGCACGAATCGCCCGGCCAGGTCACGGCTTCGACGCGACCGGCAGAGGCCTTCGCCGGCCTCCCCGCTCCGGTGCCCGGCGAGACCGTCGCCCCCGAAAGCGCCAAGCAGATCCTCTTCGGGGATCTGCATGTCCACACGACCTTCTCCTTCGACGCCTTCATGCTGAGCCTGCCCGTCACCGGCGGCGAGGGCGCCCATCCGCCGGCCGACGCCTGCGACTTCGCCCGATTCTGCTCGGCGCTCGACTTCTGGTCGATCAACGACCACGCCGAGAGCATCTCGCCGACCCATTGGGCCGAGACCGTCGAGAGCATCCGCGCCTGCAATGCGGTCGCCGGCGAAGGCGAGACCCCGGATACGGTCGCCTTCCTCGGCTGGGAGTGGACCCAGGTCGGCGCGACCCCCGACGACCACTACGGCCACAAGAACGTTGTCCTGCGCGATCTCGACACGGGGAGCGTCCCGACACGACCGATCGGCGCGCCCGGAGCCCGCGCGCGGATCGCCGCCGGCGATCCCTTCGGCTCGCTCGCAAGCGGCGTCTTCCTCCACGGCCTCGGCCAGGACCGGATGCACGACCTCGCGCGCTTCTTCCGCGAGCGCCGCGACCTCGCGACCTGTCCCCTCGGCGTGCCCGTCCGCGATCTGCCCGTCGATTGCCTGGAGCTCGTCGACACGCCCGATCTCCTCTTCGAGAAGCTCGACGACTGGGGCAGCGAGTCGATCGTGATCCCGCACGGGACGACCTGGGGCTTCTATACGCCTCCCGGCTCCGAGTGGTCGAAGCAGCTCGCCGGCCCGCTCCACGACGACGATCGCCAGACGCTCCTCGAAATCTATTCGGGCCACGGCAACTCCGAGGAATACCGCGACTTCGAGGCCGTCCGCTTCGACGCCGAGGGCCGGGCCGTCTGCCCCGAGCCGACCGCGAGCTACCTGCCGACCTGCTGGCGCGCGGGCGAGATCATCGAGGCGCGCTGTCGGGAAGCCGGCGAGTCGGACGAGACCTGTCGCGCCCGCGCCGTCGTCGCCCGGGAGAACGCCGCCCGCGCCGGCAGCCAGGCCCATCTGACCGTCCCCGGAGCGAAGGCCGCCGACTGGCTCGACGCCGGACAGTGTCGCGACTGTACGCAGCCGGCCTTCAACTATCGCCCGGGCGGTGCGGCCCAGGCCATCCTGGCCTTCTCGAGCTTCGACACGCCCGATGGCTCGCCCCGCCGTTTCCGCTTCGGCCTGATGGCGTCGAGCGACAATCATTTCGGCCGCCCGGGCACCGGCTACAAGGAGGTCCACCGCGGCGGCTTCACCGAGTCGCGCGACAACGTCCGCGACGTGACCCCGATGCTCGCGCGGACCCTCGCGCCGCCGCCGGAAGCCCCCGTCGCCGAATCCCGCGCCTACGACCGCAACGACCGGAGCCTGTCGGGCTTCGCCTTGATGGAGATGGAGCGCCAGGCCTCGTATTTCATGACCGGCGGCCTCGTCGCCGCCCATGCGGAAGGCCGCACGCGCGACGCGATCTGGAACGCGCTCGAGCGCCGCGAGGTCTACGGCACGAGCGGACCGCGCATCCTGCTCTGGTTCGATCTGCTCGAGGGCGCCGTCGGCTCCGAAGGTCACGAGAGCCGCCGCATCCCGATGGGCGGCGAGCTCCGGACGAAATCGAATCCCGTCTTCGAGGTGCGCGCGGTCGGCTCCTTCGAGCAGCAGCCCGGCTGTCCCGACTTCGCGACGACCGCGCTCGGCCCCGACCGCCTCGAGCAGGTCTGCAAGGGCGAGTGTTACAATCCGACGCCGACGCGACGCCCGATCGCTCGCATCGACGTGGTCCGGATCCGCCCGCAGAACGCGCCGGGCGAGCCGATCGAGGCGCTGATCGAGGATCCCTGGCGAAGCTTCCCGTGCGACGGATCGGCGGAGGGCTGCCGCGTCCGCTTCGAAGATCCGGACTACGCCTCGAGCGGCCGCGACACGGTCTACTACGTCCGCGCCCACGAGCCCCCGGCGCCCGCCGTCAACGCCGCCGGCATCCGCTGCGAGCGCGACGCCGCAGGCCGCTGTCTCGAACCGAAGCTCTGCAGCGGACGCCCCGGCGACGACTGCCTCGGCGAAGAAGAGCCCCGCGCCTGGTCGTCCCCGATCTTCGTCGACTGGCCCCGCTGAAGCGGCCAATTCGCCTCGTCGAGCGACCAATCTCCCGACCCAGGTCGTTGGGCGAGCCTTGCTCGCC
>JBIPOQ010000473.1:0-3398 GCA_044379055.1 Myxococcota bacterium | reverse complement strand
TGTGAGCCGGGCGCGGGGTTGGAGCGCGAGGGCGAAGCGACGCCGTCCGGCGGCCGGGATCGGGCGGCGAGGGCGGCTGCCGGGGCCCGGCGGCTCCGCGGACCGCTCGATCGGCTGCTCGATCGCCTGCTCGGCGGGCTGATCGACGGGTCGGCCCGGCTCGTCGAGCGCCCGTCGATCGAGCGCTCGCTCGCGGTCGCGGCGGCGTTCGGGCGCGCGTGGACCCGCCTCGGCGGCCCGCGTACGCGGCGGGTCGAAGAAGCCCTCGCGCGTGCGCTGCCCGACCGTTCGCCGGACGCGCGCGCGCAGATCGCGCGGGCCGTCTTCGTCCATCTCGCCCAGAGCCTGGTCGAGCTCCTGCTGCTGCGCGGGCGCCGACGCGCGGAGCTCCTCGCGCGGGTCGAGGTCGTCGGCCTCGAGCATCTCGCCGCCGCCGCGCGGGCGACGCCGTCCCGCGGCGTCCTCGTCGTGACGGCCCATCTCGGAAACTGGGAGCTCGCCTGCGCGAAGGTCGCGGCGCTCGGCCTGCCGGTTTCGGTCGTCTACCGCGAGCTCCGCAGCCCGGTCCTCGACCGGGCGCTCTTCGATCTGCGGGCCCGGGCCGGGAGCGAGCCGGGCGGCATCCCGGTCGAACAGCTCCGGATGGGGCGGGCGGGGCTGCCGGTCCTGCGGGCGCTCGAGGCGGGGCGCAACGTGCTCGTGCTGCTCGATCAGAATGCGAAGCGCGAGGAGGGCGTGTTCGTCCCGTTCTTCGGTCAGGCGGCCTGTACGCGTTCCGGGCCGGTGGCCCTGGCGGCGCTCCGGGGCCATCCGATCGTGCCCGCCTTCATCCACCGGGAGCCCGACGGCCGCACGCATCGGATCGAGATCCAGCCTGCCCTCCCGCTCGAGCCGGGGGCCGCGGAGGACGAGGAGGCTCTCCGCCGCAACGTCGCCCGGGTCACCGCCGCGATCGAGGCCGCGGTCCGGGCCTGGCCCGGGCAATGGACCTGGACCCATCGGCGCGGGCAGGTCCGGGCCCGAGGCGGTCGATCGCTGACCGGGCCCGGGCGGTTTGCGGGGGCCCGAGCGCGTGTGTGATGATGTCGGACTCACCCGCCGTCCCCAGGCCGAGCCGCGGGGGGCCGAGGAACGCGTCATGTCCTCCCACGAACCGCCCGCGGCGCCGAAGGCAGCGCTCGCCGCCCCGTCCCGGGCGGAGGCGGAGCGCTGGGTCGCGGACGTCGTCGCCGGGGGCGAGCTCGAGGCGGACCGGGCGCTCGCCCTCGCGACCGCGCTCCGGGACGCCGGGATCCGCGAGGCCCTCGCGGCCGGCGCCCTCGCGATCAAGCGCCGCCAGACCGGCAACCGGGTCACGGTCTCCCGCAACATCTTCATTCCGCTGACGAATCTCTGCCGCAACCGCTGCGCCTACTGCACCTTCGCGAAGCTCCCCGACTCCGCCGAGGCCCATACCTATTCCCTCGAAGAGGTCGCCGAGGTCGTGCAGGGCGGCGTCGCGACGGGCTGCATCGAGGCGCTGATGTGTCTCGGCGACAAGCCCGAGATCGCCTACGGCAGCTACCGCGAGCTGCTCGCGAGCCGTGGCGTTTCGAGCACGACCGAGCTCCTCTTCGAAGCCTGCCGCCGCACGGTCGAGCTCGGCATGCTCCCGCACACGAACGCCGGCATCCTCTCCCGCGAGGAGCTGCAGCAGCTCCGCCCCGTCAATGCCTCGATGGGCCTCATGCTCGAGACGACGAGCCAGCGCCTGCGCGAGAAGGGCGGCCCCCATTTCCATGCCCCGGACAAGGAGCCGGCCGTCCGCATCCGCATGCACGAGATCGCCGGCGAGCTGAAGATCCCGTTCACGAGCGGGATGCTGCTCGGCATCGGCGAGAACGACGCCGAGCGCGTCGACACCCTGCGCACGATCGCGGACCTCGCGCGCCGCTACGGCCACATCCAGGAAGCGATCATCCAGCCCTTCCATCCGAAGCCCGGGACGAAGATGCGCGCCGCTTCGTCCCTCGACGACGACACGGTGGTCGGCTGGGTCGCCCTCGCGCGGCTGATGCTGCCGGCGGAGGTCCACGTCCAGGCGCCGCCGAATCTCGGCTCGAACATGCTGCCGCGGCTGCTCGCGGCGGGGGTCGACGATTGGGGCGGCGTCTCGCCGGTGACCGTCGACTTCATCAATCCCGAGGCGCCCTGGCCGGCGCTCCACCAGCTGCGCAAGGAGACGGAAGCCGCGGGCTTCGTGCTCCGCGAGCGCGGACCCGTCTACCCCGAGTGGATCCTCGGGAAGCCCGATTTCTTCGACCCGCAGGTGCGGGCTCTGCTGCCGAACTACGCCAACGACGAGGGCTACGCGCAGCGGAAAAACGACCAGTCCAACGAGGAGGCCGCCTGACATGCTCGACCAACTGACATCCGCCGTATCGCCCGAAGTCCGCGGCCTGCTCGAGAAGGCGCTCGAAAAGCGCGAGCTGAAGCCGTTGGAAGCAGAACGGCTCCTGACGGTCCACGGCCTCGATTTCCACGCCCTGATCGCCGCCGCCGACTTCGCGCGCCGCGAGGATTGCGGGGACGACGTGACCTACGTGGTCTGCCGCAACATCAACTTCACCAACGTCTGTTATGTCGGCTGCTCCTTCTGCGGCTTCGCCCGCCACAAGGACGACGCGGCGGAGGCCTTCGATCGGACCCATGCCGAGATCCTCGCGAAGTGCGAGGACGCGGTCCGGCGCGGGGCCACCGAGGTCTGCATCCAGGGCGGCATCCATCCCAACAAGGACCACACCCACTACCGCGACATCCTGCGCGCGGTGAAGTCCGCCTACCCCGACCTCCACATCCACGCCTACTCGCCGGAGGAGATCGACTTCGGCCACAAGAAGAGCGGGATGAAGCTCTCGGAGTACCTGCAGTGGCTGGTCGACGCCGGCCTCGGGACGATGCCCGGGACGGCCGCCGAGATCCTCGACGACGAGGTCCGCGACATCCTCTCGCCGAAGAAGCTGAAGACCGCGCGCTGGATCGAGATCATCAAGACCGCCCACCAGATCGGCCTGCGCTCGACCTCGACCCTGATGTACGGCCACATCGAGAAGCCGCGCCACATCGCCGCCCATCTCGACCTCCTGCGCGAGATCCAGAAGGAGACCGGCGGGTTCACCGAATTCGTCCCGCTCGGCTTCATCCACGAGCGCAACCTCCTCTACAACCTGCTCGGCTCGCGCCCCGGCCCGTCGATGGAGGAGGATCTGCGCATCATCGCCGTGTCGCGGCTGTTCCTGCGGCCCTGGATCAAGAACATCCAGGTCTCCTGGGTCAAGATGGGCCACAAGCTCGGCCAGATGGCGCTCTCGGCGGGGGCCAACGATTTCGGTGGGACGCTGATGGAGGAGTCGATCAGC
>JBIPOQ010000472.1:0-3400 GCA_044379055.1 Myxococcota bacterium | reverse complement strand
GCTCGTCCTGGCGGTCGGTCGCGGAATCGACGGCCACGAGGCGAGCTCGGGTCGACGCCGGCTCCGCGCCCGCATCGATCGCCTGGTCGAGAGCATGGAGCGCCTGTCGCAGCTCGTGCGCTGGGCTGCCCCGGCGGAGCGCGCAGAGGTCCTGCGACGCGGCATCGTCGACTCGGCCGCCGTCGTCTTCCAGGCCGAGCGGGTCTCGTTGATGCTCGCCGACGAGGATCGCGAGTGGCTCTCGGTCGTCGCCTGTCGGGGCATCGACGTCGCCTGCGAGACGCTCTCGCCGCGCAAGGTCGGCGAGGGGGCGTCGGGGCGCTGCTTCGCGGAGGGCGTCGTGCTCTGCGTGCCCGACGTCGCCCGCGATGCGCGCTTCGCGGGCCGGGGCGCCGGGGCGTACCGGCATCCCGCGTTCGCCGTGGTGCCGCTCGTGTGTCTCGGCGAGCCGGTCGGGGTCCTCTGCCTGACCGAGGGCGACGACGAGGGCGGCCTCTCGAGCGAGGAGACGAACGTCCTGCGGCTGCTCGGCATGCAGGTCTCCGAGTTCCTCGCGGCGGATCCGGAGGTCGAGCGCATCCTCGAGGCCGCCAATACCCTCGATGCCGAGGGGATCAGTGGGAGCGCTTCGCGATCGGGGCTGCGGAGCGACGTCGACGCGGAGCTGGCCCGTGCGGTCTGCGAGGCGGTCGCCGCGGAGGTCGAGCCGGCTCGGGTCCTGCGGATGGCGCTCGGGAGCGTGTCCCGGGTCCTCGCAGCCGGCCCGGTCTCGCTGTATCTGCTGGGCCCGGATGGCAGCTCGCTCGTCCGCGAGGCGGAGGTCGAAGCCAGCGCCTCGGGCGATCGGGAGCGACTCCCGGGCGATCGCGGGCTGACGGGCGCGGTCTGTCTCACGGGCGGGCTCGTCGTGGTCGATCATCCCGCGTCGGATACGCGCTACGACGCGCAGGTCGATACGGCGGCGGACGGCGTCCCGCGCGGCCTCCTGTGCGTCCCGATCAAGCTGCGGGACAAGGGGGTCGGCGTGCTCCGGGCCTTCTACGAGACGGGGCGTCCGCCTTCGCCGCGGACGGCCGAGGTCCTCGGCGCGGCGTTTTCCGCAGCCGTCCGGAACATCCTCCTGTACCGTAGTCTCCTCCAGAGCATCGAGGAGCTGGCGACCGCCCGGCGCGAGGCGCGGGGAGACGGTCCGGCCCCGCGTTAGGCGGGGCCCGGTTCCTCGGTCTCGTCGCTCGTTTTCCCCTCGTCCCGGGCTTCGGCCCGCGCCTTCGGATGGATCGTCATGCAGCAACTGGTCGACAAAGCCCGCGTCCTGATGGAGGCGCTGCCGTACATGCGGCGCCTCATGGGGAAGACCATCGTCGTCAAGTACGGCGGCCACGCCATGACCGACGATTCCTTCCAGGCCTCCTTCGCGGCGGACGTCGTCCTGTTGAAGCACATCGGCGTGCGGCCCGTGATCGTCCACGGCGGCGGGCCCCAGATCGAGGCGACGCTCGCCCGCATGGGCAAGAAGTCGACCTTCGTCGACGGTCGGCGCATCACCGACGACGAGACGATGGAAGTCGTCGAGATGGTCCTCGGCGGGAAGATCAACCGCGAGATCGTCGAGCTCGTGCAGCAGGCCGGGGGCCGCGCGATCGGGTTCACGGGGAGCGACGGCGGCCTCCTGAAGGTCGAGCGAAAGCTCATCAACGGGCAGGATCTCGGCCGCGTGGGCGATCCGACGGCGGTCGACCCGAGCGTGCTGCTCGCTGCGACGGACGCGGGCTTCATCCCGGTCGTCGCGCCGATCGGCGTCGACGCGAAGGGCATGAGCTACAACGTGAATGCCGACGAGGTGGCCGGTGCCGTCGCGGCGGCGCTCCGCGCGGAGAAGCTGATCCTGCTGACGGACGTCGAGGGCGTGCTCGATGCGAAGGGGCAGCTCATCAGCCAGCTCACGATCGAGCAGTGCAAGCGGCTGATCGCCGCGGGCACGATCAAGGGGGGCATGATCCCCAAGATGGAATGTTGCATGGATGCGCTCGCGGGCGGCGTCGCGCGGACCCACGTGGTCGACGGTCGCATTCCCCATGCGGTGTTGCTCGAGATCTTCAGCGACGACGCCGGCGTCGGAACGCTGCTGGTGCCGTGAGGTCGCCTGGCCGGCGGCTGGAGGACTCGGGCCCGGGCTCGAGGGTCTCGCGCGGGTCGAATCGGGAGGGGTCGTGCCCAAGGATTTCCTGACGCTGGTGGATTGGCCGGCGGATGCGCTCTGGTCGATGGCCGATCGCGCGATCTTCCTGCGCCGCAACCACCGGACGGGCAAGCGCCCGCGAACGCTCGAAGGCCGCATCCTCGCGATGTATTTCGAGAAGCCTTCGCTGCGGACCCACGTCACGTTCGAGGCCGGCATCGCCCAGCTGGGCGGCCACGCGATCCTCCTGAAGCCCGAGCAGGTCGGCATCGGGACCCGCGAGAGCGCCGAGGACGTCGCCCGCGCCCTCTCGCGCTGGGTCGACTGCCTGATGGCCCGAACCTTCAGCCACGAGCTGGTCGAGAACCTGGCGCGCCACGCGACGATTCCCGTCATCAACGGCTTGACCGATCTGCTCCATCCCTGCCAGGCGATGGCGGATCTCGTCACGATCGCGGGCATCATGAAGCCCGCCGATGCGACCATCGCCTACGTCGGCGACGGCAACAACGTCGCGAACTCGCTGGTCAACCTGGCCGCCGTGCTCGGTCTGCGGCTCCGGGTCGCGACCCCCGCGAGCCATCCGCCGGCGGCGCGCGTGATGCGCGGGGCGCGTGAGCTCGCCCGGACCAGCGGAGCGGAGATCGTGCTGCTCGAGGATCCGGTCGAAGCCGTGCGGGGCGCCGACTTCGTCTACACCGATACCTGGACCAGCATGGGCCAGGAGCAGGAGGCCGAGGAGCGCCGCAAGCTGTTCCGCCCCTACCAGGTGAACCGCGAGCTCCTCGCCCATAGCGCCAATGCCTGGGTGCTCCACTGCCTGCCCGCCCATCGGGGCGAGGAGGTGACCGACGAGGTCCTCGACGGTCCGCGGAGCCTCGTCTTCGACCAGGCGGAGAACCGCCTCCACGCCCAGAACGCGATCCTCGAGCACCTGCTCAGCACCTGAAGCTGGCCCCGCGGGTAGCGGCCGGCCCGATCCGGGCCGCGCTGTGGACCGGTCGTACCCGGCCACCGACGGAATTCCCGATCTCGGGGCCGGCCCCGCCGCAGTCCGTCTCAGCTTTGCCCGGGGGCAGCCGAAGAATGACGAGTGGACGCATGCGCAGGGCATGTCGTCTGCTTTCCCCGTGCACGCGAGACGTGGATGCAGAGTGCTTCGCAGGCGCAGGATCGGGCGACACAGGTCGTCGCCCTCGCGGCGGGTCGCGACCCGACGCG
>JBIPOQ010000471.1:0-3408 GCA_044379055.1 Myxococcota bacterium | reverse complement strand
CTCGATCAAACGGGTCGTCGCGCGATCGGCGCCGGCCGGGGCCTGGTCCCGCCTCGAGCGCGGCGAGATCGATCTCGAGACCTTCCACGCCGATTTCGAGGCGGACTGCCGCGCGGCCGGGCTCGCGATCGACGCCCGGGCCATGATGCGGGCGATGGGCGAAGCAGCCGGGCCCCGACCGATCATGCTGAACGCGATCGGCCGGCTCCGGGCCGCGGGCTTCCGGACCGGCGCCCTGACCAACAACTGGGCCCAGGGCGACGGGACCCGCGCCCTGCGCGGTCATTTCGACGTGTTCGTCGAGTCCTGTGTCGAAGGGATGCGCAAGCCCGACCCGGGGATCTACGTCCTCGCGTGCCGACGACTCGGCGTGGCGCCGGACCAGGTGATCTTCCTCGACGACATCGGGGGAAACCTGAAGCCGGCCCGCGCCCTCGGCATGGCGACCCTCAAGGTCGAGGATCCCCGCGCCGCCCTCGAAGCCCTCTCGGCCCTCGTCGAGCTCGATCTCCTCGGCGCCGACGCGGAGCGCCGCGGCTAGGCGCGAAGACCCGAAGCGGCGGACTCAAGTTCGACGGCGCGGGGCCCGACCCGTCGGCCGGAGGGGCCGGTCGCGCCGCATCGAGCGACCTCGTCCCCCGCAGAGGCCGTCGGCGAGACCGCATCCCGGCTCCGATCCCGACCGAGGAGATTGCATGATCCGTCCCGCTCCGCGCGCGACTGCCCCCTGGCCCGGAGTCGGGCGCCGGGCGACCCCCCTGGCCGCGCTGCTGGCGACCACGCTCTTCGCGGCCGGCGGCGCGGTGGCCCAGGAATGGTCCTTCGTCGGCGCGCGTTATCAGGGGATGGGCGGCGCGGGCGTCGCCGTCGTCGACGACGAGCACGCCTCCTATTGGAATCCCGCCGCCCTCGCCTTCACCGAGTCCTACGGTGCGTCGCTCCCGATCGGCGCCTACACGGCCGCGGAGGGCTCCGCCCTCTCCGACATCGACCGCGTGTCCGACTACCTCGACGACCTCGCCGGCGGAGAGCTCGACCAGCTCCTCGACGATCTCGCCGCCGGCAACGACATCGACGCAGCGCAGCTCGGTACGGCGCTCGGCCTCGGCGCCGACGAGCTGCCCGGTCTCGACGAGGCCGGCGACGGGCTGCTCGCCGGCATCGATGCCTCGCTCCTGCTCCGCTACCGCCGCTTCGCCGTGACCGGCATCGGCCAGAGCCATTTCGCGGCGGATCCGGTCTTCGACCGCGAGAACCTCTCGCTCTCCGACCTGACCGGCGACGCCGCCGTCGACGCGCTCGTGGACCCGGGGACCGCGGCGAGCCAGTACGACCCGGGCGACGAGCCCGCGGTCGTCGCCGAGATCGAGGCCTTGTTCGTCGCCGCCGGATCCGGCGCGCCGAACCTCCAGGCGGAGGAGTTCGTGTTCGCCGCCGAGCAGGCCGGGGCCGACGTGCGCGATCCGACCGTCGCACGGAACCTCGTCTCGATCGCGAGCCAGACGATCGACACCCCCGACGCCACCTTCGCCGACAACCGCTCCGGCACCTTCGTGCGCGGCCTCGCCGTCGAGCAGGTCGGCTTCGGCTACGGCCACCCCCTGCTGCACGGCCGGCTCGGGCTCGGCGGCAACCTGAAGTACATGATGGGCACGACGTTCAACAAATACCTTCGTTACGACGACGTCGACGGCATCAGCGACTTCACCGACGCCCTCACCGACAGCGATCGCCGCGAGATCACCCACACCGCTTCCCTCGACCTCGGCGTCCTCCTGAAGCCCTGGGAATGGCTCCGCCTGGGCGTGACGGCGCGCAACGTGACGAAGCCCGCCTTCGACCTCGCCCGCGATCCGGCGAGCCCCGGCGGGCGGGACGAGCTGACGCTCGATCCCCAGGTCCGGGCGGGTGTCGCGCTCTGGGTGCTGCCGAGCTGGGTCGTGGCGTTCGACGCGGATCTCACGGAGAACGAGTCGGAGCTGCTCGACGGCTTCGAGTCGCGGATCGTGTCGCTCGGCAGCGAGTGGAAGATCCCGGTCGGCAAGTTCGGATTCGCCTTGCGCGGCGGCGCCTACCTGAACGCGGCGTCGGACGACCTCGACGCGGTCACGCTGACGGCGGGCCTCGGCCTGCGGATCTCCGACTTCAACCTCGATCTCGCGGTCGGTGCGTCGCCGAAGACCGAGAAGGTCGAGGCCGCCGACGACCAGGAGATCCCGGCGCGGGCGAACGGCTCGCTCACGCTCGCGTTCCGGCGGAGCTTCTAGAGCGGGATCGCCGCGCGGCTCAGTCGGGCCACTCCACCCGGGCATCGCCCTTCGGAATGCCCTGGCAGGTCAGGACGTAGCCCTCGTCGATCTGGCGCTGATCGATGCCGCCATCGTTCATGCGCATCTCGACCTGCCCCGACACGACCTTCGCCATGCAGCAGCCACAGTAGGCCTCCTCGCAGGCGAAGGGCGGCTCGAGGCCGACCCGGCGGGCGGCCGCGAGGATCGTCTCGCCCTCGCCCATCGCGATGACCGTCTCCTTGCCGTCGAGCTTGACGGTGACCTTCGTTCCGCCGGCGGTATCGACGGCCGCCGTCGGCGCCGGGGCGTCCTGGGACGACGTGAAGCGCTCGATGAAGATCTGGTCCTTCGCGATGCCGAGGCTCTCGAGCCCCTGCTCGACGACGTCCATGAAGGGACCGGGGCCGCAGATGTAGAAGTCGGCCTGCTTGCGCGAGCCGACCTCCTCGACGACGCGAGCCGCATCGACGAAGCCGTGGACGACGTCGAGACGGTGGACGAGCTCGAAGCGGTCCGGATGCGCCCGGCGCAGGGCGTCGAGCTCCGCGGCGAAGATGATCGAGGCCTCGTCGCGATTCGCGTAGACGAGCTTGATGGGCCGCTTCGTCGTGGCGAGCGCGACCTTGAGGATCGAGATCACCGGCGTGATGCCCGAGCCGCCCCCGAAGAGCACGATCGGCGTCGGGCGGTCCCGCAGACAGAAGACGCCCGCCGGCGGCATCACCTCGAGGCTGTCGCCGGCGGCCACGTGCTCGTTCATCCAGTTGGAGACGCGGCCCTCGACGACGCGCTTGACGGTGACCTTGTGCTCCCGATCGAGGCCCGGCGCGCTCGCCAGCGAGTAGCAGCGCACGAGCCGCTGACCGCCGACCTCGACGCGGAACGTCAGGAACTGACCGGCGCGATAGGCGAATCGCTCGCGCAGCGCGTCGGGGATCTCCAGCACGATCGAGCGGGCGTCGGCGGTCTCGTCGACGACACGCGCCACGCGCAGGCGGTGGTAGGGTCCGGACGCGTCGGGACCGGACGTCGCCGGGGACAGGGCTGTCATGCGTTGCTTCCTCGTCTGACTCGCTCGGGGCCCTCGGCCCGCGGCGAAGCGGCGCGGACTCTAACA
>JBIPOQ010000470.1:0-3409 GCA_044379055.1 Myxococcota bacterium | reverse complement strand
GTCAGCGCGCCGATCGGTGCATGATAGGCGCGCGCCGTGACGTCCCCCCAGCTCGGATGCCAGGCGGGGCCCTCGAAGAGCGCATCCTCGACCCGGACATCCCCGCGCACGCCGCGCAGACCCGCCGTTCGCAGGTCGGCCGCCAGCCGCCACCAATCCTCGGAGCGCAGCACGGGATCTCCGCCCCCCTCGACGACGAGCTCGCCGACCTCGCCCTCCCCATCGATCGGGTCGGGCGCCCAGATGCGGGTCGAGAAGCGATGGGCCGGTCCGAAGCGCGCGAGGCTCGCGAGGGCGGTCAGGATCTTCTGGTTCGAAGCGGGGATGAAGAGCTGGTCTGCACCGCGCGCGTAGAGGACCTCGCCGTCCCGCGCCCGCTCGACGAGGACCCCGACGCTCGCCTTCGCGAGCAGACCGCGGGCCAGCAACGCGTCGAGCTGTGCCGCCATCGGTGCGTCCGGTCCCGTCGCTCCGGCGACGGCGGGACCGGGCCCGCTCGACGCGGCCAGCAGAGCGGAAAAACAGAAGAGAAGAAGGCCCCGGAGCATCGCATGGCACGAGCGGCCCCCGCGCTCGAATCCGCCTTCGCGAAAGCTGGAACGCCGCGGCATGCGAAGCCTCGTGCACCCGTTCTCGAGCGCCGAATCGTGGGGGGAAAGCGTCGAGACGCTTGACGGCGTCGAGCTTATCGGGGAGCCTGCGGCCGAGCAATCGACGCGGTGGCGAACGGGCCTGCGCAGCGATTCGGGTTCGGGGGGACCGATGCTCAACGCCATCTGGCTCGTGCTGGTGACGGTGTCGCTGCTCGTCGCCGCGGCGTCGGGCGCCGAGACGGTCGAGCTCGTCGTCAAGGCCATCTTCGACAGCGCGAAAGCGGCGGTCCAGCTCGTGATCGGGCTGGTCGGCGTCATGGTCTTCTTCCTGGGCCTGATGCGGATCGCCTTCGATGCCGGACTGCGCGACGTCGTCGCCCGTTGGCTCGCGCCGATCATGCGCCGCTTGTTTCCCGAGGTGCCCTCCGACCATCCGGCGATGGGCGCGATGTTGATGAACTTCGCGTCGAACATCCTCGGGATGGGCAATGCCGCGACTCCCTTCGGCCTCAAGGCGATGAGCGAGCTCGCGCGCCTGAATCACAACGCCCCCTGGGCCTCGAATTCGATGGTCCTCTTCCTCGCGATCAACGCCTCGTCGATCACGCTCCTGCCCCCGCTCGGCACGATCGGCGTCCGGGCCGCCGCGGGCTCCGCCGATCCCTGGGCGATCTGGATGCCGACGCTGTTCGCGACCTTCTGCTCGACCGCGATGGCCGTGGCGACCTATGCCCTGCTGCGCCCGCTTCCCTTCTTCGCGCCGCCCGACCGGGACGCGACGAAGGCCGCCGCCGGCCCGGTCGACCCGGCGCCGACGGGCGAATCGATCGGCGTCGACGCCGCCTCGGCCGCGGGGTCCGCAAGCATCCCGCGCGAGGAGGAGACGGGCTGGCGCCGGCGCCTGCGTCAGGGGCTCGTGCTCGCCGCCTTCGCCGTCTTCCTCGGATCCGTCGGCGTCAGCTTCGGCGACGACTGGCGGGAGGGCGGTCTCTACGTCGCCTTCCGCAATGCCCTTCAGCACTGGACGCTGCCGGCGCTCCTGCTCGGCGTCCTCGCGTACGGCTTCGCCCGGCGGGTCGCCGTCTACGACTCGATGGTCGAGGGCGGGCGGGAGGCGCTCGAGGTGGCCTCGCGCATCGTGCCCTACCTCGTCGTGATTCTCGTCGCCGTCGGGATGTTGCGCGCGTCCGGAGCCCTCGATGCGGTGATCGGCTGGATCGATCCGTTCACGAGCCGGATCGGCGTGCCCGCCGAAGTCCTGCCGATGGCCCTGATCCGGCCGCTCTCCGGCAGCGGGGCGTTGGGCGTCATGAGCGAGATCATCACGACCCACGGCCCCGACTCCTTCATCGGCATGTTGACGTGCACGATCATGGGCTCGACCGAGACGACCTTCTACGTGCTCGCGGTGTATTTCGGGGCGGCGGGCGTCGTCGACGGACGCCACGCTCTCCTGTGTTGCCTCGCGGCAGACGTCGCGGGCTTCCTCGGCGCCGTCGCCGCGTGTCATTTCTTCTTTGGCTGAAGGCTCTTTCACCTCGCTGAAGGCTCTTTCGCCCGGCTGAAGGCTCTTGGACGCTGAACGACTGACGGCAGTGGTGTGGGAGAGGCTGGGACGGCGGGTCGCTTCGATCGACGGGATCGAGGCGGGGCTCGGCACGCGTCGGTTCCTCCGGCTCCACTTCGCAGAGGGATCGCCGCGGAGCCTCGTGGCCCGCTGCGAGCCCGATCCCTCGCCGGGCGCGGCGGCGATGGTTGCGCCGAGCGGAGACCCTCCGCGGTTGCCGGCCGCCCCGGCCTGGCTCCCGGAGCCGGCGCTCGAGCCGATCCGCAGCTTTCTCGAGGCGGGCGGCGTGCGCGTCCCCAGGAGCTTCGGCCACTTCCCCGAGATCGGACTCGATCTGCTGGAGGACGTGGGCGTGCGGAGCCTCCTGCGCGCCGACCCCGCCGATCGGGAGGCGCTCTACCGGGAGGCGTGTGCCCTCGTCGCGCGACTCCAATCCCTGTCGGCCCCGCCGGAGCAGATCCCCGCCTTCGGCCGCATCTACGACCGTGCGCTCGTCGACACGAAGCGCTGGAAATGGCTGCACTGGACGATCCCGGGCCTGCTCCGCCGCGACCCGACGCCGGAAGAGACCCGCGAGACCGGCACGCTCTTCGAGGCGATCGGCCGGCTCCTCGACGCGGCGCCCCGACGTCTCGCCCATCGCGACTTCAAGGCCGAGAACCTCCACCTCCTCCCCTCCTCGTCGCCGACCCGCGCACGCCCCGAGCTCGTCCTGATCGACGTCCAGGGGGCGTTCCTCGCCCCGCCCGAATACGACCTCGCCTGCCTGCTCGACGACCTCCAGACCGACGTCGACGAGGCGCTCGCGCTGCGACTGCTGGCCGAAGTCCTGCCCGATCTGCCCGACCGGCCCGACCCGGACGAAGCGCAGCTCCGTTTCGATGCGATCGCCGTCGCCCGACTCTGCAAGGACGTCTCCCACGTGGTCCAGGCAGGGCTGGTCCGGGGCGATCGCCGGCGCTGGCACGAGATTCCCCGTGGCCTCGCCCTCCTCGGACGGGCCGCCGAGCGCCTCAGGGGCCGCCTGCCCGGGATTTCGGCCGTCGAATCTGTGATCCCCGCACTTACAGCCCGGCTCGAGCCGACCGATATTGCCGGCGAGGGAATGGATTCATGAGCTCGAATTCGGGGACCGCCCGGCGACGCGCGGCAGGGAGATTCGCGTGCGCGCGATGATTCTCGCCGCCGGCCTCGGCACACGCATGCGACCGCTGACCGATGAACGGGCGAAGCCGGCCCTGCCGGTGCG
>JBIPOQ010000469.1:0-3417 GCA_044379055.1 Myxococcota bacterium | reverse complement strand
CGGAGTACGCCGCGGTCCGCGCGGGGCGCTTGCGGAAATACTCGGGCGAAGGCGACGCGCGCGCGGCCGCGGAGACGGCGGCGCATAACACGGTCGTCGAGGTCGGCGAGGTCCTGACCGGGCGCGCGACGCGGGACGAGCCCGGGGACCGGCTGTACCGGGTCGAGCCGCGCTGAAGCTGGTGCCCCCGGCAGGACTCGAACCTGCGACGCACGGTTTAGGAAACCGACGCTCTGTCCTCTGAGCTACGGGGGCGCGGCGGCAGTCTAGCAGCCAACCCCATGGGGTCAGGGCGCTGCCCGGGGCCGCCGTGCGGGGCGGCGAGCGGACGCACCCGCAAGACACCGGCAACGCGAGGGCGCCACACAGGCAGGCGCGTCCGGTCTTCATCCGACCAGGCGATGACGCCTGCGAAAATCCGGCGCGGCGAGACCCTCCCTCGTTTCTTCGAGGCTCAGACTCGTGTCCTCGCGGCCGATAGGCGCCAAAGGGCGACGCGCGTCGTCCCGAGGAGAGCATGGCCGAAGAGCGCAAGATCGAGATCGCCGTCGTCGCGGCGCCTGAGGAGCGGCGGAGCGGGGAGCTGACGCAGGTTCTGTCGGGCGCGGGCTTCTCCGTGCGCGCGTCCGTCGACCCGGGCACGATGGTGATCCTGATCCTGCCGGGCGCGGGCGGCGAAGCGCTCCGCCGGACCTGCCGCGAGATCGCCGAGGCCCATCCGTCGACGCCCGCGATCATCCTCCACACCGCCGAGAGCGAGAGCGCCCATCCCGCGATCGACGATCACGTCTTCGAGCTCCTTCCCGCCTCGGTCGAGCCCGCGAGCGTGCCCGAGCACGTCCGCGCGGTGATGGCGCGCTGGCATCGCTTCGAGGAGCTGAAGGCGGCCGCCGCGACGCTGCAGCGCCTCGAATCGACGACGGACCTCGTCTACTTCGACTTCCGCCCGGACACCGGCACCTTCCGCCCGTCGCCCCAGCTGCGCCAGATCCTCGGCCTCAAGCCGGCCTCGGAGTCGATGGCACCGGGGTCGTTGCTCGACCGGATGCACACCGACGACCGCGCCCTGTTCGCCGGAACCCTGTTCGAGGCCGCCCGCTCCGGGACCCCGTTCTGCGTCCCGATCCGGCTCACGGATGCGAGCGGCGTCCAGCGCTACTTTCGCACGCGGGGGCGAGCCTTTGGCCCGACGACCAAAGGTCATTCTTCATGGATCTTCGGGGTCTGCGAGGACACCACCGAGCACATGCAGCGGCTGGCCGAGGCGGAAGCGCGGTCCCGGGTCGACGAGCTGACGGGGCTCGGCAACCGCCGCTACTTCGACGACTGCCTGACGAGCGCCCTCGGCCGCGCCAAGCGCGAGCGCTCGCAGCTCGGGCTCATCTACGTCGACCTCGACCGCTTCAAGCTGATCAACGACAGCCTGGGCCACGACGCCGGCGACCAGCTGCTGCGCGTGATCGCGGCGCGCCTCTCCGATGCGGTGCGGGCGCAGGACGTGGTCTGCATCGATCAGGATGCGGCGGCGAACGTCCGCGTGTCGCGTCTCGGGGGCGACGAGTTCACCGTCCTGCTCTCCGGCATCCACGGCCCCGGCGACGCCGAGCTCGTCGCGAAGCGCATGCTGGCCGCGATCCGCGAGCCGGTCGAGATCATGGGCCAGATGCTGAATCCGTCGGCGAGCCTCGGCATCGCGGTGTACCCCGACGATGGGCGGACGAGCGACGACCTGCGCAAGCGCGCCGACGCGGCGCTCTACTCCGCGAAGGGCGCCGGCGGCGGCTATCGGTTCTTCGCGAAATCGATGGAGGACGGCGCGGTCCGCCGGCTCTCCCTCGAGCACGAGCTGCGCGGCGCCCTCGATCGCGGCGAGATCGTCGTGTCCTACCAGCCGCGCATCGATCGCCGGACGGGGGAGACCATCGGCGCCGAGGCGTTGATGCGCTGGGCCTCGCCCTCCCTCGGTCGCATCCACACCGCCGAGCTGACCCAGATCGCCGAAGAGACGGGCTACATCCGGACCCTCGGCCGCTGGGCCCTCGAGCAGGCCTGCAGAGAAGCCGCCTACTGGGCCGCGAGCCGCAAGGAGCCCTGCCGCCTCTCGGTCAATCTCTCGTCCGTCCAGTTCCAGCAGGACGACGTCTTCACCGCCGTCGTCGACGCCCTGAAGCGGACGGGCTTCTCGCCGGACCTGCTCGACCTCGAGATCACGGAGAGCCTGCTCCTGCGCGACGATGCCGCGGCGAGCCAGGCCCTCGAAGAGCTGCGCCGGATCGGCATCCGGGTCGTCCTCGACAGCTTCGGCAAGGGTTATTCGCCGCTCTCGCTCCTGATGAGCCAGCCGATCGACGTGTTGAAGCTCGATCGCCGCTTGATCGAGACCGTGGCGCCCGACGGCGAAGGCAGCCAGCTGCTCGCCAACGTGATCCGCATGGCGCAGGACCTGTCGCTGCATCCGATCGCCGACGGCGTGTCCCACGAAGATCAGGCGGAGTTCCTGCTGGGCCACGGCTGCTTCGAGATGCAGGGCTACCTGTTCGCGGGCGCGCTCTCGGCGGAAGATTTCCGCACCCGGATCGGCTGCGCCTGAGCGGCGCAGCGCGTCAGGGGAGATAGGCGAGCGGGTCGTGAGCCGTCTCGCCGCGGCGGATCTCGAAGTGGAGATGCGGGCCGGTCGCCCGCCCCGTCGCGCCGACTTCGGCGATCTTCTGACCACGCTCGACGAAATCCCCCTTCTCGACGAAGAGCCGCCGTGCGTGGGCGTAGACCGAGCGATAGGCGCCGGCGTGCTTCAGGATCACGACCTTCCCGTAGGCGCCGAAGCGGCCGCTGTGGATCACGCGCCCCGCCTCGGCGGCGAAGATCGGCGTGCCGTGGGGCGCTCCGAGATCGATGCCTTCGTGGGGACGATTGCCGCGCAGCCCGAAGCGGGAGGTGAGGCGGCCCTTGACCGGCCAGGAGAATCGCAGGGGACCGTCGTAGCGTGCGACGTGGCGCTCCGAATCGTCGCTCCGTCCGCGGATGCCGGGGATGAAGAGCCGCTGGCCGACGCGCAGCTGGGTGACGTCCTGGATCCCGTTTGCGCGGGCGATCACGGCGGCCGGGACGCCGTAGCGCAGGCCGATGCGATAGAGATTCTCGCCGGGGGCGACCTCGTGATAGGCGCCGCGAGGCTCGGCGGGAGGGGCGCTCGCACAGCCCGAGAGCAGGAGCGAAGGCGCCGCGAGGCAGGCGATCGAGAGGAACACGGCGCACCAGGCGCCGCGAAGACCGCTCGCCCGCGCGCCGCCCCCCGGCGATCGTGCGCGTCGCCCCGTGCCCGGTCGTGTCATCGGAAGCGGGAGAACCGGTCAGGGCTCGACGACGACGGGCTGTCCCGGCCGCGAGGGCGGCACGGCACTCCATTCCGACATCGAC
>JBIPOQ010000468.1:0-3421 GCA_044379055.1 Myxococcota bacterium | reverse complement strand
CCGCACGGCAGATAAGAAGGAGGCAGATCCGGACGCGGCCGACCCGGCGTCGCGCGCCGAGACCGGACTGTCCGACGCGGGTTCGATCCCTGCCGATCGCGCGGTCGACTTCATCGCCGACATGCTGCGCACGATGGGCGCGAACGCCTTCGACGTCGACAAGGTGCCCGCCGAGGAGATCGGCGAGCGCTTCGAAGCCTGGGCGCGACATCTGACGATCGGCACCCCTTCTCCCGGCCTGATCGTCCCCGGCAAGGACGCGCCGCCGAGGAAGAGCGAGGTCTCCGGCGCGAAGCGCGACCTCCCCGGCCTGCGCCGCGCGTTTCAGGACCACCGCGTCAAGGAGGCCCGCTACGTCACGACCGCGATCGGCGAGTTCCGCGAGGCGACCTGGGCCTTCATCAATGGCCTTCGCCGCTCGCTCTCCGCCGAGCAGACGGCGGACCGGCGGATCAACCACCGCATGCGGCGGCTCGAAGGTGCGGTGCGGAGCGGCGATCCGGTCAAGATCAAGGCCGAGGCCCAGGACACCGTGACCCTGCTGACCGAGTTCCTGGCCGAGCGCGGCACCCGGCACCAGGAGCAGATCGCGGCCATGGCCGCCCGCCTCGACAGCCTGCGCGACGAGCTCGACAACGTCCGCGCCCAGGCGTCGATCGACGCCCTGACCCAGCTCTACAATCGGGCTTCGTTCGACGAGCAGATCGAGCGCGAGGTCGACCTCGCGACGCTCTTCGGCAAGCGCGGCTGCCTGATCATGCTCGACATCGATCATTTCAAGTGGGTCAACGACACCCATGGCCATCCCTGCGGCGACCAGGTGCTGCGCGAGACGGCCGAGACGCTCGTGCGCTGCTTCAAGCGGAAGGACGATTTCGTCGCGCGCTACGGCGGCGAGGAGTTCGCGGTCGTGCTCCGCGACCTCGACCTCAAGACGGCGCGCACGGTCGCCGAGCGCGGCATGGGGGCGATCCGGATCCTCGAGATCCACCGCGACGGTCTCCCCGAGCCGCTCCGGATCACCGTCTCGATGGGCATCGCCCGGCTTCGTCCGGGCGAGACGGCCGCGGCCTGGATCGAGCGGGCCGACCGCGCCCTCTACCAGGCCAAGAACGGGGGGCGCGACCGGATCGAGGTCGATCCGATCGATCTCGAGGAGAAGTAGGCCCGATCGACCGGATCGACCGACCGCAGATTCCCCCGGCCGATCGCATCTTTTCCCCGCGGGCGCCTTGCCACACCCCGGCCCGCCCCGTACGCTTCCGCGCCTCGATCCGACCTCCAGGAACGACCGGGCATCCGTGCGGGAATCGCGACGCGTTCCCGCTCCACGCATTCATTCGCTTCAGGGAGCATCCCGTTCCGATGGCAAAGACATCCCAGGTCAACCGCGACAACCGCCGACTCGAGCTCATCGAGAAGTACTCCAAGCGCCGCGCCGAGCTGCGCGCCAAGCTCCACGACCAGAACGCGTCGATCGAAGACAAGATCGAGGCGCAGAAGGCGTTCGCGAAGCTGCCGCGCAACTCCTGCTCGACCCGCAAGAACAACCGCTGCGCCCTGACCGGCCGCTCGAAGGCCTACTACAACAAGTTCGGCATCTCCCGCATCGCGCTGCGCGAGCTCGCGCTCCGCGGTCAGCTGCCGGGCGTGCGCAAGTCGAGCTGGTAGGAGAACAATCGTGAAGCCCGAAATCCATCCCGACTATCACAAGGTCATCTTCGTCGACTCCGCGACCGGCACCGAATGGGTCAGCCGCTCGACCGCGACGTCGAAGGAGACCCGCGCCCTCGGTGACGAAGAGGTTCCGGTGATCCGCCTCGAAATCTCGTCGATCAGCCATCCCTTCTGGACCGGCAAGATGCGCGAGCTCGATGCCGACGGAAAGATCGACCGCTTCCGCAAGCGCTATGGCGCCAAGAAGAAGTAGCGCCGAGCGCGACGCGAGTCGCTTTCGAAGCCGCAAATGCAACGAGGGGCCCCGGGGCCCCTCGTTTCGTTTCGTGGCTCGATTCGATCCGCCGATCGGATCAGCCGATCCGATCCGCCGATCAAGCGCGTCCGGTCAGCTTGCGCCGGATCTTGTTCTTGAGGCGGATCGCGCCGGGCTGGAGCTTCGCGTCGTCGGTGCCGAGCAGGAAGCCGTCGAGGCCGCCCTTCTTCTGCACGCTGCGGAGCGCCCGGGTCGAGACGTTCATCGGGATCCGCTGACCGAGGGCCTCGGACTGGAGCCGGACCTTCTGCAGGTTCGGCTCGAAACGCCGGGAGGTGACGCGATGGGAGTGGGACACATTGTGTCCATACTGAACCTTCGTGCCGATCAGTGCACAGACTCGGGCCATCACCTTGCTCCTCTATCGCGGGAGCGCAGTAGGTAGCGAGATGCCGTGTCCGGGTCAACCGGGAGCGCCCGGAAGACTCGGTCGTCCCTGAGGGGCGGGCGCGGTTTCGAGGACCGGGCGCCGCTATCGTACCGCCCCCACCCGAAGGAGATCCCGTGGTCACGATCGGCATGAACTATTTCGTCATCCCCGGCAAGGAGCAGGTCTTCGAGGACGCGGTCGCCAACGTGATCGAGACGATGAAGGGCATCGCCGGCCACGACGCCTCGTCGCTCTACCGCGAGGTCTCGACGGGCGATCCGACCTATCTGATCGTGTCCCGCTGGCAGAACGAGAAGGCTTTCGACGACTTCGTCGCCTCCGACGCCTTCAAGAAGGTCACGAACTGGGGCTCGACCCACATCCTGCGCGGTCGCCCCCAGCATACGACCTATCAACACAGCTGATCCCCGTGGTCGAGCTCCTCGCCGACACGCGGGCAGGCGGCCTCCCGCTCCACACGCGCTCGCTCTCGGTCTTCCTCGAGCAGACGGCGGCGGATCGATGTCGCGTGCGCGGGGACATCATCGACCTGCGCAAGAACGGCTGCGTCCCCTCCGTCGACGACGTCCAGCCCGCCGGCATCATCCACATGATGAAGATCGAGCTCGACCTCGAGCCCGAGAGCCTGCGGATGGACCGCGTCGCCGTCGACCAGCCCTTCGTCGCCGTCGAGGCCTCGAAGGCGACGGGGGGCGAGTGCTGCCGCGATCCTGCGCCGCGCCTCGAAGCGCTCGCGGGCGAGACCCTCGACCCGGGCTTCACCCGGCGCCTCGCCGGCGCCTTCGGCGGCCCCCTCGGCTGCTCCCATCTGCTCACGCTCTTCCAGCTGATGGCGTCGACCGTGCCCCGGGCGCTCGCGCTCGAGCGCGAACGTGTCGCGAGTGAGGGAACGCCGACCGCGCCCGGCACGCGCTTCTTCCGGCGCAGCGTCTACGTCGACGGGGCGCTCGTCGCCGACGGCGCCCTCGACGTCGCGATCCAGCTCGCCGACACCCATACGCGTCCCCCTTCGCCGGGCAACCGCGGCTTCGAACGAC
>JBIPOQ010000467.1:0-3422 GCA_044379055.1 Myxococcota bacterium | reverse complement strand
CCCGGTGACGGGCGAGCTGCTGGTCGAGGGCGGCGCGGAGATCGACGAGGATCGCGTGAAGCTGATCGAGAACGCCGGCATCGAGGCGGTCAAGATCCGGTCGGTGTTGACCTGCGCGAGCACCTTCGGCGTCTGCGTGAAGTGCTACGGACGCGATCTGTCCCGCGGCAACATGGTGAACATGGGCGAGGCCGTCGGCGTCATCGCGGCGCAGTCGATCGGCGAGCCGGGAACGCAGCTCACGATGCGTACGTTCCACATCGGTGGTGCGGCGACGCGGCGAGCGGAGCAGTCCCACGCCGAGGCGGCCAGCGAAGGCACGATCCGTCTCCACAACATCCGCACGGTCGTCGACAACGAGGGCCGGGCGACGGTGATGACGCGCAACGGCGAGGTCGGCATCGTCGATGCCTCCGGCCGCGAGCGCGAGCGTCATCCGGTGGTGTACGGCGCGACGCTGCGCGTGAAGGACGGCCAGGTCGTCCGGACGGGCGACGTGATGCTCGACTGGGATCCCTTCGCCAGCCCGATCCTCGCCGAGGTGAAGGGCACGGTCCAGTTCAAGGACATCATCGAAGGCGCCACGATGCAGGAGCAGGTGGACGACTTCACCGGCGTCTCGTCGAAGGTCATCATCGAGTCGAAGGATCCCGAGCTGCGACCGCAGATCTCGATCATCGAGGCCGGGGGCGAGACGGAGTCGAAGTCGCTGCTGCCGGTCGGTGCCTACCTGTCGGTGGGCGAGGGCGAGGAGATCACCGCAGGCCAGGTCATCGCGAAGATCCCGCGCGAGGCATCGAAGACGAAGGACATCACCGGCGGTCTGCCGCGGGTGGCCGAGCTCTTCGAGGCCCGGAAGCCGAAGGAGTGTGCGGTCGTCTCCGAGATCGACGGCATCGTCAGCTTCGGACCGGACTCGCGCGGCAAGCGGCGCGTGATCGTGACCCCGGAGCAGGGCGAGCCCGAGGAGTACCTGATCCCGAAGGGCAAGCACGTCTCGGTCCACGAGGGCGATCGCGTCCGCGCGGGCGAGGCCCTGATGGACGGCTCGTCGAACCCGCACGACATCCTCAAGATCAAGGGCGAGAAGGAGCTCGCGAAGTATCTCGTGGACGAGGTGCAGGAGGTCTACCGCCTGCAGGGCGTGAAGATCAACGACAAGCACATCGAGACGATCGTCCGCCAGATGATCCGCAAGGTCCGCATCACGGATCCGGGCGAGAGCGACTGGCTGATCGGCGAGCAGGTCGACAAGATCAGCTTCCGGGAGGTCGTCGCGAAGCTCGAGGCCGAGGGCAAGACGCCGCCGCAGGCGGAGACGCAGCTGCTCGGCATCACGAAGGCCTCGCTCTCGACGGAGTCGTTCATCTCCGCCGCCTCGTTCCAGGAGACCACGAAGGTCCTGACCGAGGCCGCCATCTGGGGGAAGAACGACTTCCTGCGCGGGCTCAAGGAGAACGTGATCATGGGCCGCCTGATCCCGGCGGGTACGGGGCTCCCCCAGTACCTGCTGACGGGGATCGAGGTGGAGATGCCGGAGGGCTTCGAGATCGCCACGGCCGAGCGGGGCGATGCCACCGTCTCCGATCTGACCGCGCCCCGCGGCCTGATCATGGACGAGCCGGTCGAGCCCGGGTCGAGCCTGCCGACGATGTTCGGCGAGGGCGATCTGATTCCGGAGGGTGGCCCCGTCGACCTCTGAGGACCTCTGAGCTTGCCGGACGGGGGGAAGAGGGCTCGCCCCCGACCCCGTCCTGCCGGTCCGTTGCCGCCCCCATCGGCTTCTGCTGATGGGGGCGGTCGCGTCTGGGGCGCCCGATCGGGGGCGCGTCGCATCGCCGTCGAGGGCCGGCCGAATGGAGGGGGACGAGGCTTTCTGGCGGGTCGGGATCCGGCGTTGACACGACCCCGCAGGAGGCTAAGATGCCGCCCGCTTCCAGAAGCAGGGATTCTTCAACCCCGCGGTTCGTTTCCGGTTTTCGAAGAGAGGGCCTGAGTTTAACTCCGGTCTCTTCGTCCCAGAGAAACGTGACTTCGGGGCAGTTCTGTCTCTGATTTCTGGTTCATGCCTCGAATTCGTCGTTTGTCGTGGTCCCGACGCTCGCAGTCGGACACCCCCTTGGCGATCGCTCCGGCGATCGAAAGCAGCAGGAGTCTCGTCCCGCCCCATGCCGACCATCCAACAGCTCGTCCGAAAGGGGCGCAAGCCGAAGGCCACGCGCTCGAAGTCTCCCGACTTGACGGCCTGCCCCCAGCGGCGCGGTGTTTGTCTGCGCGTGTTCACGGCGACCCCGAAGAAGCCGAACTCGGCGCTCCGCAAGGTCGCCCGCGTGCGCCTCACGAACGGCAACGAAGTCAACGCCTACATCGGCGGCGAAGGCCACACGCTCCAGGAGCATTCGGTGGTCCTGGTCCGCGGCGGCCGTGTCAAGGATCTCCCCGGTGTGCGTTACCACATCGTGCGCGGCTCCCTCGACTCGACCGGCGTCGACGGACGAAACCAGAGCCGCTCGAAGTACGGCTCGAAGCGGAAGAAGTAGGAAAGGACGCGTAGATGCCCAGAAGACGCGAGGTACAGAAGCGCCAGACGGCGCCCGACTCCAAGCACGGCGACGTCATGCTCGGTCGCTTCATCAACGTCGTCATGCGCGACGGCAAGAAGAACACCGCCGAGCGGATCGTCTACGGCGCGTTCGGCGAGATCGAGACCAAGATGCGCAGCGATCCGATGGCGATGTTCCGGCGCGCGCTCGAGAACATCCGGCCGCGGCTCGAGGTGAAGAGCCGCCGCGTCGGTGGCGCGACCTATCAGGTTCCGGTCGAGATCTCCCCGCAGCGGGCGACCTCGCTCGCGATGCGCTGGCTGGTCCAGTACTCGCAGTCGCGCCCTGGCAAGAGCATGCGCGAGAAGCTCGCGAACGAGATCATCGACGCGGCCAACGATCGGGGCGAGAGCGTCAAGAAGCGGGAAGACACGCACCGGATGGCCGAAGCCAACAAGGCCTTCGCGCATTATCGGTGGTGAGAGGGTGTTAGGCGCCCTGGTCGGGGCGTGCCCGCTCGCTGCGGGGCGCTGACCGACCGGAGCGGCTCGAGATTCCGGGTGGTCGTTTCGGCGTTCGTGCGACGCCGAGGGGAATGCAGGGAAGCACGGGGACGGGAGTTGTCATGCCCAGAAGCACACAACTCACGGAGACCCGAAACATCGGCATCATGGCTCACATCGATGCCGGCAAGACGACGACGACCGAGCGGATCCTCTTCTACACGGGCGTCAACTACAAGATTGGAGAAGTTCACGACGGCGCGGCCACG
This sequence comes from Myxococcota bacterium, assembly GCA_044379055.1. Taxonomy (GTDB): domain Bacteria; phylum Myxococcota_A; class UBA9160; order UBA9160; family UBA4427; genus UBA4427. The sequence goes on along the minus strand of JBIPOQ010000467.1, from coordinate 107 downwards.
ATGGACTGGATGCAGCAGGAGCAGGAGCGCGGAATCACGATCACGTCGGCCGCGACGACCTGCTTCTGGAAGGGGCATCGGAGCACCATCATCGATACACCGGGGCA
>JBIPOQ010000465.1:0-3434 GCA_044379055.1 Myxococcota bacterium | reverse complement strand
TCTCGCCGTGCTCGATCAGGGCGTCGCGCACGCCGAGCGTGCGCACCGGAACCATGAGCCCCGCCTCGGCCAGCAGCTCGAGCACCGCGCTGCCGAAGCCGCCCTGGAGACTGTGCTCCTCCACGGCCACGAGCACGCGACAGCGCCGCGCGAGGTCGAGGATCTTCTCGCGGTCGAGGGGCTTCACGAAGCGCGCGTTCAGGACCGCGCAGGCGATCCCCTCGGCGGCGAGCTCGGCCGCCGCCTCGAGGGCCGGATGCGCCGTCGTCCCGATCGCGAGGATCGCCGCATCCTCGCCATCGCGCAGCAATTCGCCGCGGCCGATCGCGATGGGCTTCACGTCGGGATCGAGGGCGACGCCGAAGCCCGACCCGCGCGGGAAGCGCACCGCCGCCGGACCGGGGTAGTCGATCGCGGTCTTCAGCAGGTGCTGCAGCTCGTTCTCGTCCTTCGGCGCCATCACGAGCGCGTTCGGGAGATTGCGGAAGTAGGCGTAGTCGAAGAGACCTTGATGGGTCGCGCCGTCGGCGCCGACGAGCCCCGCGCGGTCGAGGGCGAAGGTCACGTCGAGGTTCTGCAGGCATACGTCGTGGACGACCTGGTCGTAGGCGCGCTGCAGGAAGGTCGAGTAGATCGCGACGACGGGCTTCATGCCCTCGGCGGCGAGGCCCGCGGCGAAGGTGACGGCGTGCTGCTCGGCGATGCCGACGTCGTAGAAGCGCTTGGGCAGCGCCCGTTGGAAGCGGTCGAGGCCGGTGCCCGACGCCATCGCGGCGGTGATCGCGACGATGCGCTCGTCCTCGCGGGCGAGGCGGATGAGGGTATCGGCGAAGACGTTCGTGTAGGTCGGCGGCGCTTGCCGCGTCGGCGCGAACTTCCCGGACTCGACGTCGAACTGGCCGACACCGTGGTACTTGAGCGGGTCGGCCTCGGCGGGGGCGTAGCCGTGGCCCTTCTCGGTGATCGCGTGGATCAGGACGGGGCCGGAGCCCTGGGCGACCATCTCCTTCACGTTCTCGAAGGTCTCGAGCACGACGTCGAGGCGATGGCCCTGGATCGGGCCGACATAACGGAACCCGAGCGCCTCGAACAGGAGACCCGGGGAGAAGAAGACCTTGAGCGACTCCTCGGCCTTGCGCGCCCAGTGCAGCATGTCGCCGGGCATGCCCGAGAGGAACTCCCGCGCCCAGCCCTTCATGCGCCGCACGAGCGGCGCCGAGAGCTTGCGCGAGAGGTAGGACGAGAGCGCGCCGACGTTCGGGTCGATCGACATCTCGTTGTCGTTGAGGATGACGATCAGGTTCTTCTCGCCGATGTGGCCGGCGTGGTTCAGCGCCTCGAACGCCATGCCCGCCGTCATCGCGCCGTCGCCGATCAGGGCGATGACGACGCCGGGCTCGCCGCGATGGTATTTGGCTCGGGCCATGCCGAGGGCGGCGGAGATCGACGTGCCCGCGTGGCCGGCGCCGAAATGGTCGTACTCCGACTCGGCGCGGCGCAGGAACTTCGACATCCCGCCCCGCTTCCCGATCGAGTCGAAGTCCTCGCGGCGGCCGGTCAGCATCTTGTGCGGATAGCCCTGATGGCCCACGTCGAGGACGAAGCGGTCCTGCGGCGTGTCGAAGACGTAGTGGACCGCGGTGATCAGCTCGACCGCACCGAGGGACGACGCGAGATGGCCTCCGGTCTGGGAGACCCGCGCCAGGATCTCCTCGCGGATCTCCTGCGCGACCTGGGGCACCGCCTCCCGCGGCAGCCTCCGCAGGTCCGACGGCTTCTCGATGCCGTAGAGGAGCTTCTCGCGTTCGCCCTCGCTCATCGACTCCTCCGCACCGCGAAGCGCGCCAGCTCGGCGAGCGGCATCGACCGCTCGCCCCAGCCCTCGATCTGGCCGAGCGCCCGCTCGACCAGCCCCATCGCCCCGGCTCGGGCGTCGTCCAGGCCCTGCAGGCGCAGGATGCTCGCCGCTTCTTCGCTGTCCGCGTCGAGGAGATCGTCGGCGATCTGGAAGGCGACGCCCACGTCCCGGGCGAAGGCCTCGAGCCGGGCGCGTTCTTCGTCGTTCGCCCCGCCGAGCATCGCGCCGCCCACGATCGCCGCCTGGAAGAGCGCCGCCGTCTTCCGCTCGTGGATGGACGCTAGGCGGGCATGGTCGGTTCCCGGGCCGGCGCCGGCAGCGCCTGCGCCGTCCGCGCGCGCCGCGGCGTCCGCTTCGAAGGCCAGGTCGTCCTGCTGGCCGCCGACCAGGCCCTGCGCCCCGATCGCCCGGGCGAGCCGCCCGACCGCGAATAACAGCCGCGCGGCGTCGACCGGAGCCGCCGCCTCCGCGAGGGCCGCGAACGCCTCGCTCTGGAGCGCGTCACCGGCGAGCACCGCCGTCGCCTCGTCGTAGGCGACGTGGACCGTCGGCCGACCGCGGCGCAGGTCGTCGTCGTCCATGCAGGGGAGATCGTCGTGGACGAGGGAGTAGGTGTGGACCAGCTCGACGGCGACGGCCAGCGGCAGCGCCGCGCTCGCCTTTCCGCCGACGGCCTCGGCGGCGGCGAGGGCGAAGATCGGACGCAATCGCTTGCCGCCCGGGAACAGCAGATGGCGCATCGCGCCCTGCAGGTGCGCCGGCACACGGTCGGCCGACCGATCGAAGCGCGCTTCGATCGCTGCATCGATCAGCGGGATCCGCTCGGCCATGTAGGCTTCGACGTCCACGACGCCCCCACCCCTCTCACGGTTCGTCGTCGGGATCCCCGTCCCCTTCGACCATCGACCGATCATCCGTCTCGAGGTCCGACGCGAAGGGCTCGATCCGATCCCTCGCGCCCTGCCCGACGCGCTCCGCCACGAGGATCTCGATCCGGCGCTCGGCCGCGTCGAGCGTCGCCGCACAGCGCCGCGACAACGCGACCCCTTCCTCGAAGGCTTCGAGCGCCTGCTCGAGGGGCAGATCGCCGGACTCGAGACGCGCGACGACCCCCTCGAGCGAAGCCAGGGCCGCCTCGAAAGACACGCCCGCCGGCGCAGCCTGCGCCTCGCCTCCGACGCCCGCGCTGCCCTCGCTCCGCTTGGACCTGGCCATGAGCCGCCGACTCTAACGGCGGCACCCCGGGTCGTCAACGCGACGAAACTCGCGAACTAGCTGAAACATCATGGGTTTTTCGGCGAGCGGTGCGCCGCCTCAGGCCGGGTCGGGCTCGATCGATTCGACGCGCGCCGCGAGGCGTCCCTCGCCGAGCCGCACGTCGAGGCGATCCGCCGGTCGCACGTCCCGTGCCGACCGCACGATCCGCCCATCGTCCGCGCGGCGCACGAGCGCGAAGCCCCGGCCGAGCACGCCGAGGGGCGAGAGCGCGTCGAGGCGCGCGGCCGACTCGCCGAAGCGCCGCCGGGCCTGCTCGAGCCGGCGCCGGATCGCGACCTCCGCCGCCGTGCGGGCCCGC
>JBIPOQ010000466.1:0-3434 GCA_044379055.1 Myxococcota bacterium | reverse complement strand
GCCCGATCGGCGTCGAGTTCACCCACGTCCAGGACCCGACCCGCCGCGCCTGGCTGCGCGAGCAGATGGAGCAGTCCCAGAACCATCCGAACCTCGACGACGCCGCCCGCAAGCGCATCCTCGAGAACCTCGCGGCGGCGGAGCTCTTCGAGAGCTTCCTCCACACGAAGTTCCTCGGGCAGAAGCGCTTCTCGCTCGAAGGCGGCGAGTCGCTGATCCCGCTGCTCGACTACATCGTCGAATGTGCCCCGCCGCACGGCATCCGCGAGATCGTCTTCGGCATGGCCCACCGCGGCCGCCTCAACGTCCTCGTCAACATCCTCGGCAAGAGCTACGAGTCGGTCTTCTCCGAGTTCGAGGACTCCCCCGACGTCGACGCCCCCTTCGGCTCGGGCGACGTCAAGTACCACAAGGGCTTCACGCTCGACCGCACCGTCGCGACCGGCGAGCGTGTGCATCTCACGCTGACCTCGAACCCCTCGCATCTCGAAGCCGTCGACCCCGTCGTCGTCGGCCGCGCGAAGGCGAAGCAGGTCCGAGCCGGCGACCGCGAAGGCCAGACGATCATGCCGATCATGATCCACGGCGACGCGGCGTTCGCCGGACAGGGCATCGTCGCCGAGACGTTGAACCTCTCCCAGCTGAACGGCTATTCGACCGGCGGCACGGTCCACGTCATCGTCAACAATCAAATCGGCTACACGACGACCCCCTCCGAAGCCCGCTCGACGCTCTACTGCAGCGACGTCGCGAAGATGATCCAGATCCCGATCTTCCACGTGAACGGCGACCATCCCGAGGCCGTCATCCACGTCACCAAGATGGCCATCGCCTATCGCCAGCGCTTCGGCGACGACGTCGTCATCGACATGGTCTGCTACCGCCGCCACGGACATAACGAGGGCGACGAGCCGGGCTTCACCCAGCCCCGCCTCTACCGCAAGATCCGCGACAAGAAGTCGGTCGGCTCGCTCTACCGCGAGAAGCTCGTCGTCGGCGGAAGGCTGACCCGCGAAGAGGTCGACCGCATCGAGCAGAACCGCCAGGACGCGCTCAAGCAGGCCCTCGAGAGCATCCAGACCCGCCCGCCCGGCCCCGACGAGCCCTACGAGACCCGCGGCCCCTGGACCGGCTTCTCCCGCACGCGCCCGGCGCAGGATCCCGAGACGGCCGTCCCGCACGAGCGGCTGACCCAGATCGCCGCCGGCATCGGCCGCGTCCCGGGCTATTTCAACGTCCACCCGAAGCTGCAGGTCATCCTCGACCAGCGCCGCAAGGCCGTCGCCGAAGGCGTCGGCGTCGACTGGGGCCTCGGCGAGGCGCTCGCCTTCGGCTCGCTGCTGCTCGAAGGCACGCCCGTCCGCCTCTCCGGCCAGGACAGCTCCCGCGGCACCTTCGCCCATCGCCATGCCGTCCTCGTCGACCAGGACTCGGGCGAGGAGTACGCGCCCCTCGACCACATCGGCGACAACCAGGCCCGCTTCGAGGTCTACGACAGCCTGCTCTCGGAAGCCGCCGTGCTCGGCTTCGAGTACGGCTACTCGGTCGCGGATCCGTCGACGCTGGTTCTCTGGGAAGCCCAGTTCGGCGACTTCGTGAACGGCGCCCAGGTCATCATCGACCAGTTCATCACCTCGGCCCACGTCAAATGGGGCCGCATGAGCGGCCTCGTCATGCTGCTGCCCCACGGCTACGAAGGGCAGGGGCCCGAGCACTCGAGCGCCCGCATCGAGCGCTTCCTGCAGGTCTGCGCCGAGGACAACCTGCAGATCGTGAACTGCACGACGCCCGCCCAATACTTCCACGTCCTGCGCCGCCAGATGCGAAGGCCCTACCGCGCGCCGCTCGTCGTCTTCACGCCGAAGAGCCTGCTGCGCCATCCGAAGGCGGCCTCGAAAATCGAGGATCTGACCCAGGGCAGCTTCCAGCACGTCATCGACGATCCCATCGCCGCCGCGAATCCGAGTCAGGTCGGCCGCGTCCTGGTCTGCTCGGGCAAGGTCTACTACGACCTCAAGGAAGAGCGCGCCAAGCGTTGTTCGGGCAGCGAGCACGAGACCGCGATCGTCCGCGTCGAGCAGATCTACCCCTGGCCCGAGGCGAAGCTCGCGGAGATCTTCAGCCGTTATTCGGCGGCGAAGACGCGCATCTGGGTCCAGGAGGAGCCGAAGAACATGGGCCCCTGGACGTTCGTGCGCGACCGGCTGCAGGCGATCCTCGGCGACAAGCAGAAGATCGAATACGCGGGGCGCCAGGAGGCGGCGAGCCCGGCGGTCGGATCGCCGCGCGTACACCGGGCGCAGCTGCAGGCATTTCTGGACGAGGCGTTCGGGGACGATTGAGGGGGTTCCGCCTCCGTTCAGTGATGCTCTGGCTCGGATCGACCGCGGCCGTCGTCGGCTCGTCCGGCTGCTCCGGGTCGGGCCTGGTCAACGCGCTCGCTCGCACGGACGGCGTCGTGATCGAGCGCGACCTCGCCTATGGCCCGCTCGAGCGGCACCGCTACGACCTCTACACGCCGACTACCGCGGATGAACGGACGCCGCTGCTGCTCTACGTGCACGGCGGCAGCTGGCAGGACGGTGACAAGCGCGACTACCACTTTCTCGGCAGCGAGTTCGCTCGCGCGGGTCTCGAGGTCGCCGTCATCAACTACCGGTTGCATCCGGAGGTCATCCAGCCCGGCTTCGTCGAGGATGCGTCGAAGGCCGTCGCCCACGTCAAACGATCCCACGCCGGCGGCCGTCCGCTGATCCTGGTCGGCCACTCCGCGGGGGCGCACATCGCTGCGCTGGTGGCGGGCGACCGGCGATATCTCGAGGCGGAGGGCACCGACGCCTGCGAGGCGTTGGCGGCCTTCATCGGCCTGGCCGGGCCGTACGACTTCACGCTGACCGACCCGGTGTTGCAGGCGATCTTTCCCGAACGCCTGCGCGAAGATGCGAAACCGGTGCACCATGTCGAACGCGGCTTTCCGCCGAGCCTGCTGCTGCATGGCGCATCGGACGAGACGGTTCCGGTCCGACGGTCGCGCCAGATGCAGGCCGCGCTCGAAGCACGCAATGTTCCGGTGGACGTGAAGATCTATCGGAACGTCGGCCATGTCCTGATCGTGGGGGCGATCGCGCCCCTCGTTCGCAATCGGGCGCCGACGTTCGGGGACATGCTCGACTACATCGAAGACTCGTCTTCGGAGCGCCGCGACTGCCCTTGAGCCGGGCTTCGATTCCGGCGAGCGAAGGCCCGGGGATCGCGGTCGGCTCGTCCTGGGGAAGTCACGATCCGGAACGTGGGGATCGCCCTGGCAGATCCTACCCGGAAAAGTGTCGAAAGGGCGGACCCGCGGATCGCCGGCGCACGAGGAATTGGAGATCCCCTCGCGCCCGGCCGTCCCGTCGATCGCGGTGCCTCGGCCTGAAGAGATCAGGCGCTGG
>JBIPOQ010000464.1:0-3440 GCA_044379055.1 Myxococcota bacterium | reverse complement strand
CGTGCGGATCCCCGAGGCCGGCGCCCAGTCGACACGCCCGCCCGATCTCGTCGCCCAGGCCGCGCCGCCCGCGGCAGAGCCCGTCGTGACCAGGTCGGTCGTCGCCCCCGCCAAGACGCCGACGACCCCTCTCGATCCGAAGGCGCGCCTGCTCGCCGGTGATCACGCCAGCGAGTACTGGACGCTCTTCGCCGAGCTCGACAGCGGCCACCGCATCACCCAACGCTTCCTGATCACCAACGCCGGCCCCGGCGACCACAGCGCCGTCGCCGTCGGCCATCTCCTCGAGCCCGGCCGCCCGCCCTACCGCTACGTCAACGGACGCCAACGCCACGCCTGGACGCTCTCGCCGGACCGCCTCTTCCTCGACATCGCCGCAAGCCACCTCGACCTGCACCGACCTCGGGGCGCCCTCAAGATCACCAAGGACGACGTCGAGATCCGGCTCGACTTCGACTTCGCCCCCTCGGTGCTGTCCGGACGGGTCCCCGCGAGTCAGCTGCCGAGCCGGTACTTCGTGGAGGTCCTCGCCGCCGGGGTGGTGACGCAGGGCACGATCAAGGCGCCCTGGATGGCCGCGCCGCTCGCCACGAAGGGCCATCTCTGGCTGGTCCACAGCTGGACCCCCGACGACGAGGCCGACCTCCTCGACCGACGCGTCGACGTCTTCGGCCGGAGAGGCGGGACGACCTTCTACGCCCTCCAGATCGCGGATGGCAACCGATTCGCCGGCGCCTGGCAGCTCCTGTCCCGGCCCCCGGTCCCGCCCGGGGCCGGAAAGCTTGACTCCCGAATCAACTTCGCAGCCCACTGGAAGGACGGCACGGCCCTCCTCCCCGGGAAGCCCGACGCGGGATATCCGGTTCCGGACCGGTTCTCGCTCGCGGGAAAGCTCGAAACGGGGTCTATTACCCTCAGTCGCGAATGGCTGCGCTTCGATCCCCTCGTCGTGATTCCTCAGCCCTTTCAATGGTTCATCCGAAGATCTTCGCAACCTCGGGAGGTCTGGGCGGACACCCGGATCGCGGTTAGCATCCGCCGCGCACCGGAGAACCCGTCCCTCCCCCCTTCCGGCGATGCACTGCGCGTTTCCAACTCACAACGGGAGATCGAAGCAGAGACTACGGACAGCAATGTGACGGGTGTGGCATCCATCACATTCATGAATCCGATCGATCGCCGTTAAGTCCTCTCGCGTCCCTCGACGCGTCTCTCAAGTCGAGAGAGAGGACCGATCGAGTCCCGAGCTTCCCTCACGTCCGGGGACCCATTTGCGAATCGGTGTCGTCAACAACCTGCGCGCTGGCAAGAGCCAGGAGCAGGTCGGTCGCATGCTCGGCTTCCTCCGAAGCCATCCCGACGTCCTCCACGTCGAAACGGAAAACGCCGGCGTCATGCCGGAGGCCCTCGCCGAGCTGGCCGCCAAGGAAGTCGACCTGCTGGTCGTGAACGGCGGCGATGGGACCCTCCAGTACGTCCTGACGGAGATCCTCGCGAGCAACGCCTTCGGCGATCGCGTTCCGCTCGTCGCGCCCCTTCGCGCGGGCCGGACCAACATGAGCGCCATGGACCTCGGCGCGGACCGCAACGCCCTGCGCGGCCTCGCCACGATGCTGGACGCCGCGCGCGAAGGCCGGATCGCCGAGCGGGTCGAGCCGCGCCGCGTCCTGCGAGTCGCCTACGGCTACGGCTTCGAGCGGGCGGTCCAGTACGGCATGTTCTTCGGGGCGGGCCTCATCAAGCGCGCCATCGAGCTGAACCACCGCCTCTTCGACCAGGAAGGCCAGCGCAGCGTCGTCGAGGGCGTCCCCGGCGCGACGCTCGTGACCGCCGGCCTGATCGGCCGCGCCATCACGGGCGACCAGACGGGCATCCTGACCCCCGACAAGGTCCAGATCCTGCTCGACGGTGACGAGCTGCATCAGGGCGAGTACCACCTCGTGATCGCCTCGACCCTCTCGCGCCTCTTCGCCCGCATGCGCCCGTTCTGGGGCAAGGGTCCGGGCGGCGTGCGCTTCACGTCGATCGCGGCCCCCTGCGAGAAGTTCGGCAAGGCCGCCATCGGCATGCTCCGCGGCCGCCCCTCCGACTGGGTCACCGAGGAGAAGGGCTACACCAGCCGCAACGTCGACCACGCCGAGCTCCGCATGAGCTGCGGCTTCACGGTCGACGGCGAGCTCTGGCAGCCCGATCCCGACCACAGCGTCGCGCTCTCGGCCGAGCGGGTCGTGCATTTCGTCCGGGCATGAACGTTCGGGCGTGAGCCGCGGTCTCGAAGAGCTCGAATCGATCGTCGCCCCCGAGCTCGCCGGGGGCGTCCGGCCGAGCGTCGACGGCCTCGCCCGCGAGCTCGCTCGGCGCCACGGCGAGGCGGTGCTCGGCGTCCTCTTCTACGGCTCCTGCCTGCGGCAGACGACCGACGAGGGCGTGCTCGACTACTGGGTCGTGGTCGACGACTACGGCCGAGCCCACCGAAGCTTCCTCCACGCCCTCGTCAATCGCATCGCCCCGCCGAGCGTCTACTACGTCGAGTGGGACTTCGAGGGCCGGACCCTCCGCACGAAATACGGCGTGATCGACCGCCGCGACTTCGAGCGCGGCGCGTCGCTCCGCGCGCTCCATCCCTACGTCTTCGCCCGCTTCGCCCAGCCGGCGCGCCTGCTCGCCTGCCGCGACGAAGAGGCCCGGCGCTATTTCACCGCCTGCCTCGCGAACGCGATCGTCGCGATGGTCTTCCGCCTGCTCTTCCTGCTCCCGCGCCGCGGCGGCTGGCTGCGCTTCTCCCTGGCGGCCTTCTGGCAGGAGGCGTTCCGACGCAGCTACGACAGCGAGCGCCGGCCCGAGGCCGAGGAGACGATCCGCGGCCTCTACCTCGCGAACGCCGAGCGCTACGACGAGGTCGGCGCCCGGGCGATCCGCTGGCTCGCGCGCGAGGGAAGGCTCGGCGAGGTCGTCGAGCATCCGCGCTCCTACGCGATCCCGATGTCGACGGGCCCCCTCGTCGCCGGCCGGCTGCGCTGGCAGGCCATGCGGCTCCTCGGCCGGAGCCTCGGCCTCGTGCGCCTGTTCAAGACGGCCTACACCTTCGGCGATTGGGTACCTTACGTGCTCTGGAAGCTCGAGCGGCACACGGGCCGCAAGCTCGAGCTCTCGGAGCGACAGCGGCGCCATCCCTTCGTGTTCGGCTGGCCGATCATCCTGCGACAGATCGCGCGGCGGAACCTGCGTTAGGCGCTCCGAGGCGTTCTGCGGCGCAAGCCCGAACGGCTGCCGGAACGGCTGCCGGAACGAAAGCAGAGAGGAAGCGGACCTTGGCGGATCGACCGAGCGTGCTCATCACCGGCGCCTCCTCCGGCCTCGGCGCCGCCATGGCCGCCCGCATGGCGTCGCTCGGCTGGCGCGTGTTCGGGACGAGCCGGAAGCCGCGGTCGGCCGGGAGC
>JBIPOQ010000052.1:0-12328 GCA_044379055.1 Myxococcota bacterium | reverse complement strand
CATCCAGCTCGTCACGGATCGTGGACCGCAGGCGGTCGGCGAGTCGCTGATCCAGAAGCATTTCGTCGAGGAGCCCGTCGCGGCGTTCGTCGCGGGGCTCGCGGCGCAGATCATCGGCTCGAGCGAGGTCGATCTCGATTGCGAGCGGACCGAGGTCCGGGGCCGCGAGACGAACTGCGGCAACCTGATCGCCGATGCCCATCTCGCGGCGGCGCAGGCGCAGGCGCCGGCCTTCGGGCTCGACGTTCCGCAGATCGCGCTGATGAATGGCGGCGGCATCCGCGGCGAGGTGGATCAGATCGCGGGTCCGATCAGCATCGCCGACACGTTCCGGCTCCAGCCCTTCGCGAACTTCCTCGCGATCGCGGAGGACGTCCCCGCGGAGACGCTGCGACAGATCATCGAGGAAGGCGCGATCCGGCTGCCGGCCTCCGGCGACGGTGGCTTCGTCCACGTCTCCGAGGGCACGACGCTCGTGATCGACGCGAGCTTCCCGGCGCGTGTCGCGAACCAGTCGACGGGCGTGCAGACCTCGCCCGGCCAGCGGGTGCGCGAGCTGGTCCTCGCGGATGGAACGATCGTGGTTCAGAACGGCGTCACACAGGCCGTGACCGTCGACGTTGCGGGGCTCAACTTCTCGCTCAACGGCGGCGATGCCTACCCGCGCGTGCCCAACACGACGGTCGGACTGACGGATCAGCAGTCGCTCGAGCGGTACATCGGGGATTCGCTCGGCGGGATCGTCTCCGGCCTCGACTATCCGCGGGGCGGGGAAGGGCGGCTCACGATCCGCTGAGCAAGTCGGACGAGGCGTGGTCGCGGGCTTGAAGAGCCCGCGACGGCGGTCGAGACGGCCATGTGGGCGGGCGGCTCTGGGCGATCGATCAGGGCAGCGGATCGAGCAGGATCTCCGTCCGATCATGCTCGATGACGCCCCAGTCCCCCATCTCGTCCGCACCCAGCTCACGCTCGACGACGCGCAGGCGGCCGGCCATGAACTCGAAGCGGGTCGCGACGCTCGCGCGGTCGGTCTCGAACTCGATGAAGCTGCCGGGCTCGACGAAGCGGGCGACGGCGTTGAAGAAGCGGGCCATCGGGCGGGCGGGCAGCTCGTCCATCATGCCCTCGCGGCCCATGCCGCTGATGCCGCCGCCGGGCATCTCCTGGACGACGGCGTGCTCGCCGAGGGCGACGAGCGAGCGCAGGGCCTCGGCGAAGGTCTGGGCCGACGCGAAGGCGCGCCAGGCGTGCTCGTCGCGGCCGATCCCCATCTCGTGGAAGACGGTCTGAGAGGGGAAGGTCGTCTTGAGCTGAGCGACGGCGGCGCGCTCGGCGGCCGCGTTCATCCGAAATTGCGCCTTCTCGATCCAGACCGCGGTTCCCATGGACGTACTCCGATGCGGGTCGGGAGAATTGCCCCGTGGGACCCGATCGCCCCAGGACACACCCGTCACCGCTCCCTCGGATCGCCGCGGCCGGGTCTTGAGGCTTCGCCTTCGATCTTCCCGAGGAACCCCGAGATCCGTCGATCGAACGGCCCGGGCCGACTACCGTTCGGCGTCGACTGCGCACCGGGTTGCGCAGCTGCGGAGGTCCGGACTTGGACGGCGATGCAAAGGCGAGGGTCGAGCTGACCGGGGAGGCGCGCGCCGCGCTCTCGCCGCGCTGGCGTGCGGCTTTCGACTGGGCCGAGCGTGAGCTCGGGGGCCGCGTCGTCGCCTGGGAGCCCCAGCCCCGCTGGCGGCCGGCCTGCTTCTTCGAGCTCGAGCGCCCGGGCGGCGAGATCCTCTCCCTCTATTGGCGCGGCGCCCGCAGCGAGTGGCACCGCGACGCGCGCCCCCTCGAGCGGGAGAGGCGCGTCATCGAGGTCCTCGAGCGCAACGGAGTCCGGGTACCCCACGCCTACGGCCTCTGCCCCGACCCCCCCGGTCTCGTCCTCGAGCGCCTCCCCGGTCGCTTCAACCTCGCGACGGCGACGGACGATCGGCATCGCCGCGCCGTCCTCGACGAGTATCTCGTCCAGCTCGCGCGGATCCACTCGATCCCGATCGAGGAGTTCGAGGCGATCGGCTTCGACCGGCCGCGCAGCTCCGAGCAGAGCTGCTACGGCGAGACCCGGCGCTTCGAGCGCGACTATCGGGCCGCGAAGCAGCGTCCCGAGCCGATGATCGAGTTCCAGCTCGCCTGGTGCAAACGCAACGTCCCCCGCGACCGTCAGGAGTTCTCGTTTCTCGTCTGCGACTCCGGGCAGTTCATGTTCGACGACGCCGGGCTGACCGGCCTGATCGACTTCGAGCTCGGCTACATCGGCGATTACGCCGCGGATCTCGCCGGCCTGCGCACGCGGGATCTGTCCGAGCCGATCGGCGACCTCGGTCGCGCGATGCGCCGCTATGGCGAAATCAGCGGTCGCGAGATCGATCTGCGCGCGATCGACTACCACACGATCCGCTTCGCGCTGCTGAATCCCCTGTCCCTCGCCGGCGCCCTCGCGAAGCCCTCTCGCGACGCCAACTACGTCCAGTACCTCGGCTGGTCGGTCTGTTATGGCCGGGCGGGCCTCGAGGTCATGGCGCGCTACGCCGGCGTCGAGCTCGATCCGCCGCGGCTCCCCGAAGCCGCGCCGTCGCGGCGCGGGGTCGCCCATGCCCATCTCGTCGATCTGCTCGACCCCGCCCGGATCCTCGGTGCGGACGCCGCCGGCGATAATCCGGCCCGGCAGGAGCGAGCCTACGATCTCGATCGCATGCAGCGGATCGCCGTCTATCTCGACCGCTCGGATCGATTCGCCCCCGCCCTCGACGCCGACGATCTCGCCGACGTCGCTCGGCTGCTCGGCGCATCGCCCGGCTCGCCGCCGCCGACCGACTGGCAGGACGCCGACGCCCGCCTCGAGCGCCTCGTCGCCGAGTCCGGCCCCGAGCGCGATGCCGACTTCATTCGCTATTTCCACCGCCGGCTCTCGCGGGAGGAGTTCCTCCTGAAGCCCGTCCTGCGCGAGCAGGAGAACGCCGCGCTGCCGCCGCTCGAAGACTGAGGAGTTGAAGGCCATGTCCCAGATCCGCCCGTTGACCGGCTATCGCGTGGTCGACCTCGCCGACGAGAAGGGCGAGCTCGCCGGCCGCATCCTCGCCGACTTCGGCGCCGAGGTCGTCCGCGTCGAGCCGCCGCAGGGCGCGCGCTCCCGCTGCCTCCCGCCCTTCGCGCCGTCGGGCGAGAGCCTCTATTTCGCCTATCGCAACGCGAACAAGCTGGGCCACGTCCTCGACCTCGAGAGCGAGGCCGGTCGGGCGGGGCTCCTCGACCTGCTTGCCCGCGCGGACGTGCTCATCGAGTCCGAGACGCCGGGGCGGATGGCGTCGCTCGGCCTCGCGCCGAAGACGCTCTCGGAGCGCTTTCCGCACCTCGTCGTGCTCTCGATCTCGGATTTCGGGCAGACGGGGCCGTACCGCGACTGGGTCGCGACCGACTCGACGATGTGTGCCATCTCGGGCATGCAGTTCAAGGCGGGCGTCGCCGATCGCGAGCCGCTCTTTTCGCCGGGCGCGATGGTGTACGACATCGCCGGGATCATGGGCGCCTTCGCGGCGATGTCGGCGCTCTATCAGCGCGAGCGGACGGGCTACGGGCAGACGCTCGATCTGTCGGTGCTCGAGGCGGTGGCCCAGCAGACGGACTGGTCCTTCTCGAACAACTCGATGACCGACGCGAAGCTCCAGGAGGGCCTGCAATCGCGCATCGGCTCGGGGCCGATCTACAAGATCTTTCCCTGCAAGGGCGGCTTCGTCCGGCTCGTCATCATGGCACCGCGGCAATGGCGCGCGATGCGCGCCTGGCTCGGCGAGCCCGACTACCTCCAGGACCCGAAATACGATTCGTTCCTCGGCCGCATGGAGATCGCCGACGCGCTGAACGTCATGGTCGGCGATCTGTTCGCGACGATGACCCACGAAGAGGTCGCCTTCGAGGCCCAGAAGCGCGGCATCGTCTGCACGCCCGTCCTCGCCCCCGGCGAAGTCCTCGAGAACGTCCATTTCCGCTCGCGCGGGACCTTCGTCGACGGCGAATACGCGAAGGGCGAGCGCGGCCCGATCGCATCGGGCTTCTTCGAGCTCGATCGCGAGCGGCAGGGCTTCCGCCACCGCGCGCCCGCGAAGGGCGAGCACTCGGCGCAGATCGCCGGCGGTCTCTGGCCCGACCAGCGCTCGAAGCCGGTCCACCCGCGCCCGGCGCCCTCCCGTCCCTTCGAGAACCTGCGCGTGCTCGATTTCGGGATCGGCGGCGTCGGCGTCGAGGCGGCGCGGCTCTTCGCCGACTACGGAGCGGACGTCATCAAGGTCGAGAGCAAGGTCTATCCCGACTTCATCCGCGTCGTGATGGGGACGCAGATCAGCGGCTCTTTCGCCTCGTCCTCGCGGACGAAGCGCGGCTTCGGGGTGAACCTGAAGCTCGAAGAGGGGCGCCGGCTGCTCCACGAGCTCGCGCGCCATGCCGACGTCGTGACCGAGAACGGCTCGACCGGGACGATGGACTCCCTCGGCGTCGGCTACGAGGCGCTCTCGAAGACGAATCCGCGCATCGTGCTCGCGAGCAGCCAGCTGCTCGGCGACCACGGCGCCTGGGCCGACTGGATCGGCTACGGCCCGAGCACCCAGCCGATCGGCGGCCTCGTCCATCTCTGGGACTATCGCGACTCGAGCGAGCCCGCCGGCTCGACCTCGATCTTTCCGGATCACCTCGCCGGCCGCCTGCTCGCGCTCAGCGCCCTCGCCGCGATCTTCCGCCGGATGCGGACGGGCCGGGGGGCCCACGCCTCCGTCGCCCAGGCCGAGGCCGTCGCCAACATGCTCGGCGATCTGCTGCTCAAGGAGGGCGTCGCGCCGGGAACGGTGAAGCCCCTCGGCAACCGCAGCGAGCGCGGCGCGCCCTGGGGTTGCTATCCCTGCGCCGGCTCCGATCAATGGGTCGCGATCACCGTCCGCGACGACGCGGACTGGGCGAAGCTCAAGGTCGCGATCGGCGACCCGGACTGGGCGAAGGACGCGCGTTATGCGAGCGCTACCGGCCGCGCCGCCGACCACGACGCGATCGACGCGAAGCTCGCCGAGTGGACGCGGGCGCGCTCGACGAAGACCGTGACCTCGACGCTCCAGATGTTCAAGGTCCCGGCGGCGCCGATGTACACCGCCCGCGATCAGCTCCACGACCCGCATTTCCAGGCCCGCGGCTACCCGCGCTGGATCGAGCAGCAGGTCGCCGGCTGGATGGCGATGGAGGGTCCGTGCTTCCAGGCGAGCGGCATGAAGGACATCCAGCTCTTCCAGGCGCCGCTCGTCGGCGAACATACGCGGACGATCGCGCGGGAGATCCTCGGGATGAGCGAGGCCGAGATCGAGGCGCAGATCGCGGCGGAGGTCCTCGAGGCGGCGCGCTGAGGGGGCGACCTTCGCTCAGGCGGTGCGACGATCGGCTCTTCGTTGCCGAACGCTTTTTCGTAGCGGCGGATCCAGCACGGAATCGCGTGCGGCCTCGGCGATGAGAGCGACTGCGGGATGCACGATCCGCCGCTCGACCGTGATGGCATAGAAGTGGGCCCGGACCGGCTCGGCGACGCCGAGCAGCTTCACGGAGTTTCGCCGACATACTTCGTCCGCGATCGCCATCGGGGCGGCAAAGACGCCTCGACCACGACTGCCGAAGACCTTGATGAGGGCGGAGTCCTCGATCTCCGCGACGATTCGCGGGGTGATCCCGCGCTCCTCGAACCATCGATCCAGATCGTGGCGGACGGCCGTCGAGAGCGCGGGAGCGAGGAAGGGCATGCCGTTCAGGCAGGCGGGGAAGTCGTCGCCGGCCGCTTCGAGGATCTCCGCGCTCGCGAACAGGCCGACCGAGGAGCTTCCGAGCGGATGGTTGTACGCCTTCACGCGCGCCTGGGGACTGAGGGGCGTATCCGTGAGGAGCATGTCGAAGCTTTCGGTGGCGAGTCCCGCGATGAGATCCTCCGTCTTGCCCTCGTGGACGACGAGGCGCACTGGATCCCTGGTCGAAAAAGCGATGTCGAGCATGCGAAAGGCGATGAGCTTCGGGACGACGTCCGCGAGCCCGACGATCAGCCGTGCCGGTCTCCTCGTCGGGCGACCGCGAAGCGTGTTCAACATCTCGTGGCCCGTCGAGAAGATCTCGTCCGCGTACTGGTAGACGACCGTACCGGTTTCCGTGAGGCGGAGGCCCCGCCCCTCGCGGACGAAGAGCTTCTCGTCGAGGGCATCCTCGAGCTTGCGAATCTGCGTACTCAGCGTCGGCTGGGCCAGGCGCAGGACTTCGCTGGCTCGCCGGACGCTCCCCTCACGGGCGGTCGTATAGAAGTAGAGAAGATGATGGTAGTTGAGCCATTCCAAGCGCGATTCGCCTCCTGGTTCCGGAACCCTCGGTCGATGCCGATCGGCGAATCGTGCTATTCGGATTCCACGAGGACCGAGCCCGATCCGTTCGTGACGATGACCTTCGCGTTCGTCGAGCTGGCGAGCTCGCGGAACGCCTCGATGGCGTTCCATCGGATCAGCGGGTCGTTCAGGCTCGCGGCGATCACTTCCTGGGCGTCCCGGATGCCTGCGGCCTCGATCCGCTTGCGCTCCGCTTCCTGACGTTCGGCTTCGAGCACGAACTTCATCCGGGCGGCGTCCTGCTCGGCCGAGAGCTTGGCCTCGACCGACGCCGCGAGCTTTTCCGGCAGACGGATGCTCTTCATGAGGACGGCTTCGATCTCGAATCCGCGCGGCGCCAGGATCGCCGACATGCGCTGGGCCATCGCGGCCTCGATCTCGGCGCGGGAGGACGTGTACATGTCACTCGCCAGATAACGGGCCGTGACGTCGGCGGCGGCGCTTCTGAAGGTCGAGAGGACGAGGACGGCCTCGTAGTCGAGGCCGACCTCGGAGATCACGGCCGGGGCGCTTTCCGAGCGGATCCGGTAGAGGACCGAGATCTTGGAGCCGACGTTCAGGCCCTCTCGCGAGGGAAGCTCGAGATCGACCTCGAGGTTTCGGGTGCGGGTCGGAATGCGCACGACCCGCGTCAGCCCGGGCGCGAAGAAGACCGGTCCCCCTTCGTGGATCTCGTCGTCGAGCCGTCCGAGCGTCTGCTTGACGCCGACCTCGCCGGGCTGGACGGTGGCGCAGCCCATGCTCGAAAGAACCGCTGCCAGGACGAGCGCCATCGAGGGGGCCAATCGCCTTCGCCGCATCCCGGGCGACGGAGAGCTCGGAACGAGCGTCGAGGGCGAGAAAGTTCTTTCGAGCATTTCGGAGCGCCTCCAGAACGAAGAGGGTTCGTTTCTCCGGGAGACGTTCGAGCACGCCAGCAAATAGGACAAATAGATAGTTTGGAGATGGAAGATCGAGAAAACGAATGCGCTCGGAGCAGGCTCGATTTGCCGCAGGCGAATGGAGCGCTCGCCCGGATTCGGTTTTCTCGATGGGTGGCGCGCCGTTTATCTTCTCGTTCGCCTGCCGGCCGAGGCCGATGTCGAGGGCATCCACGGAGCGGAGGGATGACCTTGGACTGGCAGATCGACCGAGGCGACGTCCTCACCAGCGAGGACTTCGAGGATTTCGTGAGGGCGACCGTCCTCTTCGAGTCATGGAGACCGGATCTCGAGATCGTGCAGATCCGGGTCGCGCTGAAGCGCGTGCATCCCCTGCGCCCGACCCATCGATGCCTGATCGAGGTCGCGTTGCCGTGCGGGACCTGGGTCGGCGGGACGGTCGGGCTGGATCCCTGCGATACGGTCCAACGCGCCGCGATCGCCGTCGCGGCCATCCTCCCGGACGAGCGCGCCGATGTTTGGACCGACCTCGTCGTGCCAGGACACGGAGCAGGAACTCCCGGCGAAGCTCGGACAGCCGCGATCTGATCGCAGTCGGGGCCCAGCAGGGCGGCGAGAGAGTCGGCGTCCCTCCGCAGCGGCCGTCCGCGCGCCTGCGAGGCTGATGCGGTTCTGGACAGCCTGTATGCTCGGCGGTCCGGCGAATCCAACGCCCGAGAGAACCGATCGATGTCGACCCCTGCCAATCGCCGAAGCCGCCAGATCACCGAGGGTGTGTCCCGCGCCCCCAACCGGAGCATGTTCTACGGGCTCGGCTACAAGGAGTCCGATTTTGGCAAGCCGATGATTGGGGTCGCGAACGGCCACAGCACCATCACGCCCTGCAACGCCGGTCTGCAGCGCCTGGCCGATGCGGCGGTGGCCGAGCTGCGGGCAAGCGGCGCGAACGCGCAGGTCTTCGGAACGCCGACGATCTCGGACGGCATGGCGATGGGCACCGAGGGGATGAAGTACAGCCTCGTCTCCCGCGAGGTGATCGCCGACTGCGTCGAGACCTGCGTCGGCGGTCAATGGATGGATGGCGTACTCGTCATCGGTGGCTGCGACAAGAACATGCCGGGCGGCATGATGGGCATCCTGCGAGCGAACGTCCCGGCCGTCTACGTCTACGGCGGGACGATCCTTCCGGGTCGGTATCGGGATCGCGATCTGAACATCGTCAGCGTCTTCGAGGCCGTCGGGGAGTTCACCGCCGGAAAGATGAGCCACGAGGATTTCTGCCAGATCGAGCGGCTGGCGATCCCCGGCAACGGCTCCTGCGGCGGGATGTACACGGCGAACACGATGAGCAGTGCGTTCGAGGCGCTCGGGATGAGCCTTCCCTTCGCCAGCACGATGGCCAACGTCGAGGATCCGATCGTCCAGCGGACGCGAGACGCCGCGCGCGCCCTCGTCGCTGCCGTCCGGGCCGACTTGAAGCCGCGCGAGATCGTCACGCGCGAGAGCATCGAGAACGCGGTGGCGGTCGTGATGGCGATCGGCGGGAGCACCAACGCCGTGCTGCATTTCCTGGCGATCGCGCATGCCGCCGGCGTCGAGTGGACGATCGACGACTTCGAGCGCGTGCGTAAGCGCGTTCCGGTGCTGTGCGATCTCAAGCCCAGCGGCCGATTCCTCGCGATCGATCTCCACCGGGCGGGTGGCATCCCGGCCGTGATGAAGGCGTTGCTGAACGCCGATCTCCTGCACGGGGATTGCCTCACCATCACGGGACGCACGGTCGCCGAGAATCTGCGCGACGAGCCCCCGCTGCGCGCGGACCAGGAGGTGATCCGGCCGATCGACCGGCCGCTCTACGCGTCGGGTCACCTGGCCATCCTGAAGGGCAATCTCTCGCCCGAAGGCTCCGTCGCGAAGATCACCGGACTCAAGAAGCCCGTGATCACGGGGCCTGCGCGCGTGTTCGACGACGAGCAGAGCGCCCTCGATGCGATCATGGCGGGCAAGATCGTGGCCGGCGACGTGATGGTCCTTCGCCATCTCGGGCCGAAAGGGGCGCCCGGGATGCCCGAGATGCTCGCGCCGACCAGCGCGCTCGTTGGTCAGGGGCTCGGGGAGAGCGTCGGTCTGGTGACGGACGGGCGATTTTCGGGCGGGACCTGGGGCATGGTCGTGGGCCACGTCTCGCCCGAGGCCAGCGTCGGCGGATTGATCGCCCTCGTGGAGGAGGGCGACTCGATCACGATCGACGCCCATCGCCTGCTGCTCGAGCTGCACGTCGGCGAGGAGGAGATCGCCCGGCGCCGCTCCCTCTGGCGGCCGCCCGCTCCGCGCTACACGCGCGGCGTGCTCGCGAAGTTCGCGCGGAACGCGACGAGTGCGAGCCTCGGAGCGGTGCTCGATGCCGATTGACGGCCGGCTGCGGCGCGAGTCGCTGCAGGCGCGGTTCGGCTTTTGGGGCGCTCGTCTGCTCGTCGGCTTCGTGCTCTCGGCCGCCGTCTCCGATGCGGCGGGGGCGCAATCGCTGCGTGAGCTCTATGCCCGCGTGAATCCATCGGTCGTCGTGGTCCATACCGAGCAGAAGCCGCTCCAGCCGACCCTCGCGGGCGAAGATCAGAAGAACGGCAAGGGCGTCGGGTCCGGTGTGGTCATCTCTTCGGCGGGCCAGGTATTGACCGCCGCCCACGTCGTCCAGTCGGCTCGCCGGATCGAGGTCGAGTTCCTGGACGGTCAGCGCTGGTCGGCGAGGGTCGTGGCGAGTGCCCCCTTCGCGGACGTGGCCCTGCTCCAGCTCGACAGCGTGCCCCGGGACCTCCTCGTCGCGCGGCTCGGCGACTCGGACCGGTCGGAGCCCGGCGATCCGATCTTCGTGATCGGCGCGCCCTACGGCGTCGGCCACTCGCTCTCGGTCGGCCATCTCAGCGGCCGGCGCACGCCGGAGAACATCTTCGAGAACTTCTCCGCCCTCGAGCTCTTCCAGGTCGACATGGCGTTGTTCCACGGCAACTCGGGCGGGCCCGTCTTCGACATGGAGGGGAGCGTCATCGGCATCGTGAGCTCGGTGCTCGCGAAGGGAGGCGTGACCCACGGACCCGGCTTCGCCGTCACGTCCAACGTGGCGCGCAAGCTCATGATCGAGGACAAGCGGCCATGGATGGGGGTCGAGGCGCTCCTGATCGAGGGCGCGATGGCGGATGCATTCAATCTACCTCAGGCCGCCGGGCTGCTGGTCCAGTCGGTGGCGAAGGGCTCGCTCGGCGAGCGTCTCGGGCTGCGGGAGGGCACGGTTTCGATCGAGGTCGAAGATCGGCTGCTGCTCGCAGGCGGCGACACGATCCTCGAAATGCTGGGCCTGCGTGTGCGACCCGACTCCTCGACTTTCGGGGAGATCCAGGCCGAGCTCGACCGGCTCGAGCCGGAGGACGTCGTGAAGGTGAAGGTGTTGCGGCAGGGCGAGACCGTCGAGCTGAAGGCGGCGATCCTGCCATGACGGGGCTGTTCTCACGCTTCACTCGAGAGCGCCGGCCTGCTTCATGAGACCTTCCACAGAGCGGCGATCGAACCGGATCCTGCGCGGCCCGACGTCGTACGCTTGCGCACTCGCCGTCTCCTTGCCCCTCTTTCTCGTGCCGTTCAGCGACGCATCCGGGGAGGGGGTCTCCGACGCGAGCGAGGATGCGGGGCATCCGACGAATTCCGTCTCCCTCGTCGAGCGCACCGAGAACCTGGGTCGCCTGTACCAGAGCGAAACCAATCGGTTCGTCCAGGAGGTCTGGTTCCTGGGCCGCTACCACGGCCAGTACTACGAGTCGAACGGAAGCGTCGCCCAGGACGAGGACTGGGAGCACCGGCGCTTTCGGATCGGGGGACAGGCGAGGTTCCTCGAGAAGCTCGTGATCCATGCCCAGATGGTGAGCAAGGAGGATCTCGACGCGTTCTACGGCGGGTTCACGGAGCTCTGGATCGGCTGGCGGTTCCACGACGCGATCATGCTCACGATCGGACAGCAGAAGCATCGATTCACCCACGACCGGAACGTCTCGAGCCGCTACCTGAACACGCTCGAGCGCAGCCAGCTGACCAACATGTTCGGCCTCGACTACACCCCGGCCGTGACCCTGTCGGGCCGAGGCGAGACGTGGAGCTACTACGGCGGCGTCTTCTCGAACGCGACCGATCCCGACATCCTGGGGGCGATGACCGACCTCGAGTCCGGGTTCTCGACGATCGCGATCGGGACGCTCGACCTTCGCGCCTGGATTCCGACCGACGCCGCCTTCCTGAACTTCGGCCACCTCTACAGCGACGCCAACCGCAAAGCCACCAATCTCGCTCGCTACGATCACGGCGTCGCCGCGGCGCTGATCCTGACCGAGGGGCCGTTCTCGCTCGTCACCGAAGCGACGGCGGGGTTCGGGTACGAGCCGGGCGACGCCGCGGGGATCAACGTCCAGCCGGGCTTCCATTTGACCGACGCCTTGCAGCTCGTCGGTCGGTATCAGCTCGCCGGAAGTGGTGGTCGAGAGGGCCTGAACGCGCAGCGCCGCTACGAGCGGGAGGTCGGCATGACGACGGGCGACCTCTACCAGGCCGGCTACCTCGGACTCAACTACCACATCGTGGGCCATCGGCTCAAGTTGATGAGCGGGCTCGAGTATGCGCGGCTCGGGGGCGAAGACGCGTGGACCGGCTCGCTCGCCCTGCGTCTGTTCTGGGGCCCCCACTCGTCGGGACCGTTCCCGATGGCGCAGATGCTCGAGGGAATCTGGGACGCGGACTGAGCGCCGGGATCGGTCGTCCGTCCGTACACGAGAGGAGTCTTCATCTTGCTTCAGAGAATCGTCGATACGTTGCTGCTGGAGTTCGCGGACGCGACCGATCCCGAGCAGATCACCCGGATCGTCGTGCGCCTCGCGATGGCGGCCCTGCTCGGCGGACTCGTCGGGCGCCAGCGGGAGAGGATGCGCAAGGCAGCCGGGGCACGAACCCACATGCTCGTCG
>JBIPOQ010000463.1:0-3458 GCA_044379055.1 Myxococcota bacterium | reverse complement strand
CTCGTCGCTGCCCTTCACGTCGGTCACCTGCCGCGCCGAGGGCCGCCTCGACCGGGTCGAGCGCACGACCCGGTTCACGGAGATGACCCTGCAGGTCGAGCTCCTGCTCCCCGCAGACGGGGACGTCAGCAAGGCCGAGCGGGTCCTCGAGAAGGCGAAGACGGCCTGCCTGGTCTCGAACTCCCTCGCCTGCCCGGTCCATCTCGAGAAGAGCGTGCGCGTGGCCTGAGCGCGGGTCGGCCCAGGGCGGTGCCCGGCCTGCTGATCCCGCGCGCGGGCCCCGGCGCTCAGTCCCGGTGCCAGGTCCCGCGGGCAAACGCCGAGAGATCGGCGGTCGTCCTCGGAAGCGTGACTTCCCCGTCCCAGGCGCTCTCGAGAGCGTGACCGAGCTGGGTCACGAGCTTCGCGTCGGTGACGCGCACGACGAGATCCCCGTCCTCGTCGCGCATGGACATGATCCGCTTCAAGGGATGCTCGGCGCGCTGGCGCTCCTCGACGTTGCGCAGGCAGCCTTCGATCTCGTCGCGATGGGCGGCGACGAACGCGCCCGAGAGTCGGATCTCTCCCGCCGGATCGTCGTCGGCGATGCGCGCGCAGGCCGGACACTCGAAGGTGTACGATCCGATCGGCGGCGTCTCCCAGGTCCAGCGCCCGTTGCGATAGCTCGCATGACAGCGGGGACACGCAGCGAGCTCGGGCAGCTTGCCCGCGGTCTCCTGGTGGATCCGGCGGGTCGCCCGGGGCGCATGGGCGGCGGAATGGGTCGGTTGTCGGTGGCGGCGCATCTCGATTCCTCCTCGGGAGTGGAGTGGGTCCCGCCGGTCGAAGAGCAATCCCCATGCCGAAAAGACTCGCGATCGGGGACGATTCGTCGAGCCGAGATCGGGGTCCCGCCCAACCCGCCGAGTCGAAGGACCACCGGACGCGGCGACACGCCTCAGCGTCGATCGGCTCCATCGCCCCTACCCCGGTTCCCGGCCCGAGTCGGACCGGAGTCCAGCTGGCCGTTTTCGTGCGCGAGTCCGATCCACGACGCCTGCTCCCCGACGTCTCGAGGGACGACGTCGCGATCGAGTGCGCGGCGGCGAGCACGCCCAGGCGGGTTGCGATCCAGAGCGGAGGCCGGACGAACGACGGCCCCGATCGAGACTGGACGAGCCGGTTCGATCGGGGCCGTGATTCGAAGTCCGTCCGCAGGGTCGCGCGGAGAACCCTCGGGAGCGCCTAGCGGAAGGCTTGCGGCGCGCTCGAGGTGCTGCTTCGCCCGTCGCGCGACCTGCGCCGCGATCCGGCACCGGATTCCGAGCGACCGCCCGAGCGGGCGCCGGACGGCGATCCCGAGCGCGAGCCCGGACGGGCGCCCGAGCGCGAGCGTCCGCGACCTTGTCCCGATCGCTCCGGCCCGCGATCCCCGCTCACGCGGTCGATCGAAGGTGCGTCCGCGAGGCCGGTGGCCACGAGCCGCGGGATCTTCGAGCCGAGCACGCGCTCGGTGTCCCGCACCCAGAGCCGGTCCTCGCCCGTCACGAACGTGACGGCCTTGCCCCGGGCTTCCGAGCGGCCGGTTCGGCCGATGCGATGGGTATAGGTATCGGGCGTCGACGGCGGATCGAAGTTGATCACGTAGTCGATGCCCGCGACGTCGAGGCCGCGGGCCGCGATGTCGGTCGCGACCAGGATGTCGAAGGTTCCCTTGCGGAAGCCCTGCATCGCCCGGTCCCGCTGGGACTGCGACATGTTGCCCTGGAGCGCCACGGCCTTCAGACCCTTGGCCTCGAGCTGCTGTGCCATGCGCTTGGCCCGATGCTTGGTCCGCGTGAAGACGATCGCGGTCTTGCAATCCTCTTCGCCGAGCACGCGCTCGAGCAGCGAGCGCTTCTGGCCCTCGCCGATCTCGTAGAGGAAGTGCTCGATCGTCTCGGCCGGCCGGGTATTGGCCAGCTCGACGACGTGCGGATCGCGGAGGATCCGATCGGCCAGCGATCGGATCGCCTTCGGCATGGTCGCCGAGAAGAGCAGGTTCTGGCGGTCGCGCGGCAACGAATCGAGGATCCGCGTCACGTCGGGCAGGAAGCCCATGTCGAACATGTGGTCGGCCTCGTCGAGGACGAGCGTGTCGATGTCCGCCGTCGCGAGCGCGCGGCGCTGGATCAGATCGAGGATCCGTCCGGGGCAGCCGATCACGATCTCGGGCCGTCGCCGCAGGGCCTCGACCTGGCTGTGCTGCGAGACGCCGCCGAAGACCGTCGTCGTCTTGATCCGCGTCTCACGGGCGAGCATGCGGAACTCGGCGTCGATCTGGACGGCGAGCTCGCGGGTCGGCGCGAGGACGAGGACGAGGGGGCCCTTGCCGGGCTCCTCGATCAGGCGCTGCAGGATCGGGAGCGCAAAGGCCGCGGTCTTGCCGGTGCCCGTCTGGGCGAGGCCGAGCACGTCTCGGCCTTCGAGACACGCGGGAATGGTCTCGGCCTGGATCGGCCGAGGGGAATCGAAGCCTGCGTCCGCGAGGGCGCGCAGGAGGGTGGAATCGAGCTCGAAGCTGGAAAAGCCGCTCTCGATCGGAGCGGTCGGTTGCGCGATGGCGCTGGACAAATTGGTTCTCCGCCGTACCCGGGCGAGACACTCGCCGGACGCACGGCCGTCTTTTTCTGACCCAGACAACAAGAAGGGAAAGAAGGGATTTGGGCGGCGCAGCCTCGATCGGGGGGAGTTCCGAGGCGCTGTTGCTTGCCGCAGCCGAGTCGGGACGAAGTCCTTACCCTCGGCTCATCTGGAATTCGCATCCACAGGACGCGAGCGGGTCATCGACCCGACGGACGCTATGTAGCCCGTCTCTTCGGCGATTGCCATCGGAACTGGAGATTCTTCT
This sequence comes from Myxococcota bacterium, assembly GCA_044379055.1. GTDB lineage: Bacteria > Myxococcota_A > UBA9160 > UBA9160 > UBA4427 > UBA4427. Next base: position 589 of record JBIPOQ010000463.1, on the reverse strand, counting down.
CGGTTGCGCCTGCGAGAAGCTCCACAGGCCCCACCGAGCGGGCCGACCAGCGCGAGGAACCCGACCGCGACCAGTAAACCTTGCCGAGGCTCGGGGAGTCCGATCGCGAGCATCTCGCGCTTCCAGGATCCATCCGGATGCTGGAGACCGGAACACGGCCACGTATTCAACAGGGCCTGGAGCTCGGGCGCCAGGGCGCCCTGCTCCGCAATCCAGGTCCCGATCGGCGGATAGTCGCGCAAGAAGGCGTGGACGTAGAAGAGCGCAGCGCGATCTCGGGCCGCCCGATGGACATGGGCCGTCCAGGCGGCCTGGGAGGCGGGGCTGCCCGGAGCCTCGAAGACGAACGGTGTCGTGCCGCTGGCCTCCGGGACCTCGACATAGAGCGGCGTCGGACACGAACGCGCCGAGGTCTCCGCGATCGCGATCGGCCCCGTCCAGCCGAGCCGATCGATCGCCGCCATCGGATCGATCGGATCCGGGAACGTGAGCGAGGCGGTGCACTGCCCGCCTGCGTTCCAGTCCGGCACGCGATAGGCGCGCATCGCGGGCTGCTCTCCCGGCACGAATCGCATTTCGAGCCCATCGG
>JBIPOQ010000461.1:0-3470 GCA_044379055.1 Myxococcota bacterium | reverse complement strand
CGGCCCGTCGCACGCTAGGCCGCTGCCGCAGCGCGGCGGTACCGCTCGAAGAACCATTCGCCGCTCGCCTCCTCGACCCGCACCCGCGTCGCCGGCTCCGCCCGCGGCGACCCGAAGCTGCGCGCGAGCGCCGCGGTCGGCGGGAGGAGCGGCCCGTCGACCGCCGGAAAGGCCCCGCCCGCGTAGATCCCGAGCAGCAGCTCGTCGACGGCGACGGCGCTCGCCGCCGAGGCGTAGAGCCCGGCCGTCGACTTCGGCCCCGCCTCGACGACGATCGTCTCGACGCCCGCCTGCTCGCGCAGCGCCGCCAGCGCTGCCGAAAGGGCGGCCGCCGGGGTCGCGTCCTGCGTCGTCCAGACGAGGGGCTCCGCTCCGGCGCGCAGCGCGGGGTGGCCGCGGTCGAAGGCACCGCTCGCGGTGAGGACGAGCAGGCGGGGCGGCGCGCAGCGGCCGAGCACCTCGGCGCGCCAGCGCGACCAGGCTTCTTCTTCGCGGGGGTCGTCGGCGGTGCGGTGGACCAGAGCGGGCTCGGCGCGCAGGATCGCGGCGGTGGTCACGAGGACGTCGGCCCGGGCCCGGGCGAAGCCGAGGACGAAGCGGTCCGTCGGGCTCCGCGGCGCATCGGCGCCGACCGCGATCGCGGCACGGGGCCGGGCGCCGATCGCCGCGACGTGGACGACGCCGGTCTCGCGCCGCCAATCGACATCCCCGCCGAACAGCTCGGCGATCCGACCTTCGATCCCGGCAAGCGGGCTCGGCCCGGACACCCGCGCGTCTCGCCGCCCGCTCAGGGCGCCGGCGTTTTCGGGGGAAAGGCGGCGAGCACGGCCTGGATGCCGGCCTCGAAGCGCTGCTTGCCGCGATCGCGGTCGCGGGTCTGGATGAACCCGCTCCCCCAGCCACGCCAGACGAGGTCCCGGCTCTCGGGCGCGAGGAAGTCGATGATCAGGACCGCTTCCTGGTAGTCGCGCACGTCGGTGCCGCCGTAGACGCCGCCGACCCCGACCGGCCAACGGCCATACCCGTACCCGAAGCCCCCGACCGCGGTCGCCCCGCCCCCAGTCACCCGGAGCTTCTCGTCGACGACGACGCCGTAGGTCACGACGAAGTCGGCCGCCGCCGCGTCCTCGACGGCCTCGAAGCCACGGCCCGTCAGATTCGCTTCGATCGCCGTGCGGATGCGTTTGCGCAGCAGGCTGTTGTCGGCGAAGGGGTCCGACCCCTCGGTCACCGGCGGCTCGAGCCAGAGGTAGCGCCGGTAGCCGTCGAAACGGACGGTCTCGTCCCAGTCGGAGCGCACGTTGAACGATTGGCAGGCCGTCAGGACCAGCAGCAGGAGCAGGCCGAGCGAAGCGCGGCGCGCAGAGGCGGTGTGCATGAGGGAGCCCTCCGGATGGACAGGGTGCGCGGCGGGCGATGATGGATCGCCCCTCGTTCGGCGGAGGATAGCGGCCACACCGGTCCGGCCGCGGGCCCGCGGTGCTAGGGTTCGACTCGACTCGAACCCCCCGGCTGACTCCGGCCTCGCGAGGCCCGGAGCAGGAGATCCACGATGCCGCTCGATCCCGAGGCGAAGGCCATGCTCGAGGCCATGTCTGCGGCCCCCAAGGTCGATCTTTTCTCCGTCCCCCACACCCTCGTCCGGCAATCCTTCGGACAGATGCCGGGTGGCGCGCCGGCGTCCGTCCTCGAGATGGCGTCGGTCGAGAACCGGGACATCGACGGTCCCGGCGGCAAGGTCCCCGTCCGCATCTACACGCCGAAGGGCGGCGCGGCGCTGAAGCCGGGCATCGTCTTCTTCCACGGCGGGGGATTCGTCCTCTGCAACCTCGACACCCACGACACGACCTGCCGCCAGCTCGCTCAGGGCACGGACGCCGTCGTCGTCTCCGTCGACTACCGCCTCGCCCCGGAGGCCAAGTTCCCGGCCGCGCCCGAGGACTGTTATGCGGCGACCCAGTGGACCGCCTTCCATGCGCGGACGCTCGGGATCGACACGGCGCGCATCGCCGTCGCCGGCGACAGCGCCGGCGGCAACCTGGCCGCGGCCGTCTCGTTGATGTGCCGGGATCGCGGAGGCCATCTCCCGGTCCACCAGCTCCTGATCTACCCCGTCACCGACTTCGCCTTCGAGACGCCGTCGTACGTCGCGAATGGCGAAGGCTATTTCCTCTCGACGGACATGATGCGGTGGTTCTGGCACCACTACCTCGAGACCGACGAGGACGGCGCGAATCCCCTCGCCTCGCCGCTGCGGGCCCAGAGTCTCGCCGGCCTGCCGCCGGCGACGGTGCTGACCGCGGAGTACGACCCGCTGCGCGACGAGGGCCGGGCCTACGCGGAGCGCCTCGCCGCCGCGGGCGTCCCGACGCAGTACACGAATTACGACGGCGTCTTCCACGGCTTCTTCGGCATGACGGAGCAGCTGCCCCGGGCGCGCCAGGCCGTCGAGGAGACGTGCGCGGCGTTGCGAAAGGCCTTCGGTGGCTGAGACTTCCGAATGGCAGCGGCTCGATCTGGCCCTCGAGCCGGGCGAGAAACGGGTCGTTCAGATCGGAAACCGGGAGATCCTGGTCGGGCGGACGGCGGAGCGCTATTTCGCGATCGCGAACCGCTGCTCTCATGCGGCGTGGCCGCTCGCCGATGAGCCCGTCGAGGGATCGCAGATCGTCTGCACGCTGCACGGGGCGCGCTTCGATCTGCGGGACGGCTGTCCGGTGATCGGCCCTGCCCGGAAGCCCCTCGCGACCTATCCCGTCGAGCTGCGCGAGGGCGGGCTCTATCTCGGGATCGACCGGGTCGGATCCTGAAACCGGTCGGACCTTCTTGAAGAACGTGGAAGCATGACGAAGACGCTGCGAGATCGACGAAACCGGATGTGGCCGATCCTCTTGATCGCGGTCGGCTTCGCGGCGGGCTGCGCCGCGCTCAGCTACGACGAGCCCGGGCTCGTCCGGACGGTTCCCGCGACGCCGAACGCGACGCAAAACGAGGCGACGCCCGACGCGACGACCGCCGAAGCGAATGCCAACGCGCCGGGCGAGACGACGGCGCTGGCCGCTCCGGCCGAAGAGGCGCCGGCGCGCCGCGCGACGCCGACGCGTGCGCGATTGGCGAGTCGCGACCCGGAGTCCCCGGAATCCAAGGCCGGGAGCGATTGGCGCGAGCTCGCGCAGCGGGCCCGCGAGAAGGCGCAGACCGGCCAGCTCGACGAAGCGAACGAGTTGCTCGCCCAGGCCGCCCTCCAGCTGAAGGACCGCCGGCCGACCAACACCCAGCGGCGCACCGTCTTCGGCCTGCGCGCCCGCCTCGCCCACGACCTCGCCGCCCTCGGCCAGCCCGAGAAGGCCGACATCCTCGCCGATCAGCTCTTCGAGGAAGCGCGCGCCGAGCCCGCCCTCGGCGATACCGCCCTCGTCACCCTCGCCCGATCCACCGCCGAGCGACGCAGCGCCGCCGCCCGGGAAGCC
>JBIPOQ010000462.1:0-3470 GCA_044379055.1 Myxococcota bacterium | reverse complement strand
TCGTCGGCGAGCAGGATGCGCGTCGGCCTGGCCATGCGAGCCGCCTCGACTACTGGTTCGCCGCCATCTTCGGCTGGCCTTCGAACTTCGACTGCACGCTCCAGCTGTTGCCCATGCCTTCCCGGCTCCACGCCTGGGTCTCGGTGATCTCGAGCTCGTAGGGGCTCGAGGGGAGGTAGAGCGTGTAGGTGACGTGGACCGTCGCCTTCTGCTTCTCGTCGTCGAGCTCGACGTCCTCCGACTCGTAGTCGGTGAAGCGCGCGTGCTTGAAGGCCTTCATGTCGGCGAGGAATTTCTCGCGGTCGGCTTCGGCGACGAAGGCCTTGGCCTTCTGGAACTCGGACCAGCGGACGAGCACGGTGTAGCGATGCTGGGCCTCGTTGAAGGTGAGGCCGCGGTCGAAGGGATCCTTCGGGCGGAACTCGCCGTTCGCGCAACCGAGCAGGAGGGTCAGGGCGGTCGGAAGGCCGAGGGCGAGGAAGACACGGAGCGAGCGAACGAACGGGACGGCTTGCATGTAGGGACCTCCGACGGCGCGCCACCGACCGGCAGACTTCGGCGCAGGTGGGCGACGGTGCATGTCAAACCCATCGGTCCGGGCCCGCCGGGACTCAAGGTCGATTGTGATAGGGTGGTCGGCGCGCGGGAATCCGGAGCGGGGACGGAAGGCTTGACGCTTCTCGGAATCGATATCGGTGGCACCAAGCGGGTCCTTGCGGTCGGAGATCACACTTCCGCGATCCGGGCGCGCGTCCGCTCCCCGATGCGCTTCAGCGGCGACTGGCGGCGCGACCTCGACGACCTGATCGCCGAGGCCCGGGGCCTCCTCCGGGAGGCGGGCGGGGCGGAGGCAGGCTCGCTCGAGGCGATCGGGGTCGCGGCGCCGGGCCCTGTCGACCTCCGGTCCGGCGTGCTGCGCAATCCCCCGAACCTCCCCGGCTGGCGCGACGTCCCGATTGCCCAGGTCCTCGGCGAGGCCTTCGGGGTTCCCGTCCGGGTCGAGAACGACGCCAACGCCGCCGCCCTCGCGGAGCACCGCTTCGGGGCGGGGCGGGGAGCCCGCCATCTGATCTACCTCACGATGTCGACGGGGGTCGGGGGCGGCGTGATCAGCGACGACCGCCTCGTCCGGGGCGCGAACGGCTTCGCCGGCGAGCTCGGCCACGTCCCGATCGTGCGGGGCGGCCTGCGCTGCGCGTGCGGGCTCCGGGGCTGCCTCGAGGCCTACGTCGGAGGCAACGCCTGGGCGAAGCGACTGCGCCGGAGAGCGCCGGAGACGAGTCGGGTGGTCGAAGGGGCGGGGGGCGATCGGTCGAAGATCGGACCCGAGCTCCTGATCGCCGCGGCGCGGACGGGGGATGCCTTCGCCTGTGCCGAGCTGGCCCGCTGGCTCGATTGCCTCGCAGCGGGTCTCGTGCCGCTCGTCATGGCCTTCGATCCGGAGCGTATCGTGCTCGGCACGATCGCCGTCGCCGCCGGCGAGGCGCTCTGCTTCGCGCCGCTCCGCGAGCGGGTCGCGGCCCTCGTCTGGCCCCATCAGGCCGAGCGTCTCGAGATCGTCCCGGCCGCCCTCGGCGACGCGCTGCCGGAGCAGGCGGCTCTGGCGGTCGCCGGGGCGGGGGCGACCCGTCCGGGCGGCTAGGCGCCGGAGGGTGCTTCGGCCACGGCCTCGATCTCGGCGTGAAGAGCCGCGAACCGCCCCTCGGCGATGGCCGCCCGGGCCCGCTTCATCAAGTTCAAGTAATACGTGAGGTTGTGCAGGGCAGCGAGACGGGAGCCCAGGGCTTCACCGCTCTTGAGCAGATGGCGGAGATAGCCCCGCGAATGCTGGCGGCAGGCGGGACAGGCACAGGTCGGATCGATCGGCGCCGGGTCGCGCTCGAAGCTCGCGTTGCGCAGGTGGAGGATGCCCTGCGAGGTGTAGACGAGGCCGTGGCGCCCGTTGCGGGTCGGCACCACGCAGTCGAAGAGATCGACGCCCTCGGCGATGCCGTCGAGCAGGTCGATCGGGCGACCGAGGCCCATCAGGTAGCGCGGGCGATCGGCGGGCAGGGCGCCGTGGGCGGCCCGGATCGAGGCCCGACGTTCCTCGCGCGTCTCGCCGAGACCGAGCCCGCCGTGGGCATAGCCGTCGAAGTCGAGGGCGGCCGTCGCCTCGGCGCTGCGCAGGCGGAGTCGTTCGTCGGCGCCGCCCTGCACGATCGCGAAGACCGCCTGGTCTGCGCGTCGCCGGGCGGCCTGGGAGCGGGCGGCCCAGCGCAGCGTCCGCTCGAGCGCGCTCTCCATCGCCCGCGCGTGGGTCCGCTCGGCGCCGCTTGCGGCCACGGGCAGGCATTCGTCGAGCACCATCGCGATGTCCGCGCCGAGCGCCTCCTGGATCGCGATCGCGGACTCGGGCGTCAGCTGGCGGCGGCGGCCGTCGAGGGCGGATTGGAAGGTGACGCCCTGCTCGTCGATCTTCGCGCGATCGGAGAGGGAGGTGATCTGGAAGCCCCCGCTGTCGGTGAGCCAGGGGCCGCGCCAGCCGGTGAAGCCGTGCAGACCGCCGAGGGCGCGCACGGTCTCCTCGCCCGGGCGTTCGTGAAGATGATAGGTGTTGGAGAGCAGGATCTCGGCGCCCGCCTGGGCGAGCTCCTCGAAGCCGATGCCCCGGACCGCGCCGAAGGTCGCGACCGGCATGAAGATCGGCGTCGGGATCGTTCCGTGCGGCGTCGTGATCCGCGTCGAACGCGCGAGTCCGTCGCGGGCGACGGGCTCCATCCGGAATCCTTCAGCGCGCACGCGCTTCTCCTCGGCTCGGCAGGATCAGCATCGCGTCCCCGTACGAATAGAAGCGAAAGCCCCGCGCGATCGCGTGGTGATAGGCGGCGAGCACGGCCTCGCGGCCGACGAGCGCGGCGACCAGCATGAGGAGGGACGACCGGGGCAGGTGGAAGTTCGTGAGCAGCGCATCGACGACCCGGAAGCGATCGCCGGGGCGCAGGAAGAGATCGGTCTCGCCGCGGCCCGCGTGGAGACGGCCCGTCGAATCCGCCTGACTCTCGAGGACCCGCGTCGTCGTCGTTCCGACGGCGACGACCCGGCCCCCGGCGGCGCGGGTGCGCTCGATGGCGGCGACGGTCGCGGCGGAGAGCTCGAAGCGCTCCCGATGGAGACGGCCCGAGGACCAGGCCGCCTGGTCGAGGGGACGAAAGGTTCCCGCTCCGACGTGCAGAATGACCTCGGCGGTCTCGACGCCGCGCTCGCGCAGCCGATCGAGGAGGGCGTGCGTCAGGTGGAGGCCGGCGGTCGGGGCGGCGACGGCGCCGGGCTCCCGGGCGTAGACGGTCTGGTATCGCTCGAGATCGGCGGCCGCGGTCTCGCCGTCGGGGCGCCGGATGTAGGGCGGAAGCGGAGCGATGCCGACGGCATACGGGTCGCCCTGGGCCGGGTCGAAGCGCAGCGTCACCTCGCCGCGGCCGTGTCGCGCG
>JBIPOQ010000460.1:0-3473 GCA_044379055.1 Myxococcota bacterium | reverse complement strand
ACGGCGTACTGACCTTCTCGAAGGAGCACCTCGTCGGCTTCTCGGGCACGCAGCACGAGTCGGACCAGCAGCCCCATCTCAAGGTCGCCGACACGAACGTCTGCGCGACGAGCTGCCGGACGGACTACGGCAACCCGTGCGAGAAGTTCTGTCCGGCCGCGGTGTACGAGATGATCGACGTGCCGGGCAAGCCCGGCGCGAAGGAGCTCTTCATCCACCACGAGAACTGCGTCCACTGCAAGACCTGCGACATCGCCGATCCGTACCAGATCATCACCTGGACGACGCCGCAGGGCGGCGAAGGCCCCGACTACACGCAGATGTGAGGACGCCCGGTCTTGAGCCAGGGCCCGCCTCGCTCCCTCGTGATCCGCGCAGGCGTGCGCGCCGCCGCACGCCTGCGCGAAGAGGGCTTCCACGCGGAGCTCTTCGACACTCTCGTCGGCGCCTCCGGCGGCCCGAAATGGCTCGTCCTGCGCGCGCTCGACGACGTCTTGATCGAGCGTGTCGTCCTCCCGCGCAAGACGCCCCTCGACACGCTCGGGTCGTCGATCGGCAGCTTCCGCCACGCCTGCTTCGCGCAGCAGAGCCCCCGCGCCGCCCTCGAGCGATTCACCGACGCCTACACCCGTCAGGCCTATCACGGGACGCCGACGCCGGAGACCATCTCGGCCGAGAGCGATCGGATCCTCGCCCATTTCCTCGCCGAACGGGGCGCCGAGGAGATCGTGGCAAATCCGCTCGTGCGCTCCCACGTCGTCGCCGCCCGACTGCGCCGCGACCGCGGCCTCGATCGCGGCACGGGCTTCCGGCTCCAGCTCGCCGGCGCGGCGGCCTGGAACCTGGCGTCCCGACGCCTCCTCGGCCGCGCCTTCGAACGCATCGTCTTCGCCTCGCACGCGCCGACGGTCGCGTTCGACGACCTGCCGACCCGGCACGCGCCCCTCGACGCGAGCAACGTCCGTCAGGCGCTGATGGCGAGCGGATCGATTCCCCTCGTAATGGCGGGCGTGCGGGACGTCCCCGGCGCGGCCGGCACGCTCTTCGACGGCGGCATCCTCGACTACCACTTCGATTTCGCCTTCCGCCGCCGCCCGGGCCTCGTCCTCTTCCCGCATTTCTTCGACCGGATCACGCCCGGCTGGTTCGACAAAGCCCTCCCCTGGCGTACCCCCCGCTCGAGCGACCTCGACGACGTCGTGATGGTCGCGCCCTCCGACGCCTTCATCGCGTCCCTCCCCGGCCGGAAGGTCCCCGATCGCAACGACTTCCTGAAGCTTCCGACGCAGGACCGGATCCGTCGCTGGCAGGCCGTGCTCGCCGAGTCGAAGCGGATCGCCGACGATTTCGCGCAGCTCCTCGACTCCGGTCGCCTCGCCGAGGCGGTCCGCCCGTTCGGGAGCCCTTGACACCGATCGGACTGCGGTGGGAAGATGCGAGCGGCCCGATCGGACCGCGGAGAGCTCGTCCCTTGATCCTTCGACGTGCGTCGATCCAGTCCGGTCCATCGAAGACGAGGCATCGCGCCCTCTTCCTCCCTCTGGTGCTGGCGCTCGCCGTCGGCGCGCTCGGCTGCACGGTGCGCCATCGCAGCGCGCTGCCGTGGCCCGATGCGTCGACCCTGCCGACGGCCCGGATGGCGACCGCCGGAATCCGGGATGCAGAGAGCGGCGAGCTCGACCCGTCGGCCAGCCTTCGACTCGCCGAAGCGAGCGGTCTCGTCGACGTCGGCCGCGCGCTGTCGCGCGAGGATCGGGCGCGACTTCTTTCCGAGCCGATCCGCCTGGCCTCCGCCGCCGACTGGCGCCGCGCGCTCGGGGAGCGGATCGGCCATCGCCATGTCCTGATCGGCGAGCGGACCGAGAGCCGCATCGACCGCTGGAACGAGTGGCTCGCGTTCATCTGGGTCGCGCCCCCGATCGCCGTGCCGTTCTGGCGCCGAAGCGACGTGCCCCATCCGGCGTTCGCGCTCCGCGTCGTCGATCTCGAGACGGGACGGATCGAGGCGGAGTTCTTCGCGATGATGTCGGCGAAGGCCGTGCAGCGCGGGCTCTCCGCCGCCCAGCTCGAGGCGGCGCTCCGGGCGATGGGCCTCGCGAAGGAGCCTCGATGACCCGTCGGTGGCGGATCGTCGCCCTCCTCCTCTCGTTCGCGATCGGTGCCGGCCTTCTGTCGGGCTGCGGCGTACGGGGCGTCCAGCTGTTCACGCATCCGAATCCGAAGGTGCCCGACCTGAGAGGAAGGACCGTCGCCGTCTTTCCGCCGCTCGCGCTCGGCGCCGAGCTCGGCCCCGCGATCGTCGCCGGGGCGGCCCTCGATGCCGTGTTCGCCTCCGAGCTGGCGGGCATCCAGTTCCTGCCTCCGTCCGAGGTCATCGCGCAAACGCGTCTCTCCGAGGACGAGGCCGCGGCGCTCTCGGAACGGATGAGCGCGTTCCTCCCGATTCACGTCGCGCCGAAGCGAAAGAAGACCCGCCTCTTCACGGGCAGCCGTGTCGGAGATACCCGCCTCGGTCGGGAGCTCGCGGTCACGCTCCAACGCGATCCCTATCCGCGCCAGCAGCTCTCTCCGGCCGTCCTGCCCGTCGAGTGGCTCGAAGGCCTCGATGCCGATTTCGCGCTCTTGACCGTCTCGTTCTCGACCTATCACGAGGTCTCCCGGACGGCGACGCTGTTCGGGATCCTGCCCTTCGCCTGGGCCCGCGAGCTCGCCGCCGATGGACCGAGAGCCTTGTTCGCGCTGTACGAGGTGGAGACGGGAGCCCGCGTCTGGGACATCATCGTGGGCGTCGGCAATCCCATCGCGGCGGACGAGGGGGAGCGAGCGAAGGAACGAGCCGTCGATCTGCGCAAGATGCCCGTCGTCGGCGCGGCCTATCTGCTGACCGGCGAGATCGTGAATCCGCTCGAACGCGCGATTCGCACTCCGGCTTCGGACTGAGGCCAGCGACCCCGACGCGGGGCGCGTTTCGCGATGGGCATCCAGGGGAGAGGCCCCGGGGCGAGGACGGAGCGAAGGATCGAGACGAGGACGGAGGGGCGATGTCGATCGAGCAGGTGATCCGTGGCGTCTGAGATCGAGCGCGCGTGAGTCGACTTCCCCCTGGACCGCCGCCGACGACGAACGACGACGCGTCGCCCGCCTACGCTCGTTATGTCCTGGGCGTCCTGTTCCTGGTCGGCGTCTTCGCGCTCGTCGATCGCCAGATCTTCGGGATGCTGATCGAGCCCCTCAAGCGGGAGTTCGACGTCTCGGATACCTGGCTCGGCCTCGCGTCGGGCCTCTCCTTCGCCCTCTTCTACGGCGCCGCCGGTCTCCCGATCGCGCGGCTCGCGGACCGCGGGAGTCGACGGGGCATCCTCGCGGCGGGGCTCGGCGTCTGGAGCGCCCTGACCCTCGCCTCCGGCTTCGCGACGAGCTTCGCCCAGCTCGTGATCGCGCGGCTCGCGATCGGCGTCGGCGAGGCCGCCGGG
>JBIPOQ010000459.1:0-3474 GCA_044379055.1 Myxococcota bacterium | reverse complement strand
GTCGGGGCGGGCTGGATCCCCGAGGAGTACGAGACCCTGGGCATTCCCTTCGCCGAGCGCGGTCGGGTCCTCGACGATCACGTTGCCGCGATGCGCACGCTCTGGCGCGACGCGTACCCGCGGCATGCGGGGCCGCACTACCGCTTCGACAACCTCGGCTTCGAGCCGAAGCCGGTGCGGCGCGACGTGCCGATCTGGGTCGGCGGCAACAGCGCCGCCGCGCGCCGCCGGGCGGCGCGACTCGGCGACGGCTGGCACGTCATCGACGTGCCGATGCCGGCGCTCGAGGCGGGCATGGCCGAGCTCGCCCGAGAGTGTCGGGCGGCGGGTCGACCGCCCGAGGCCGTCCCGACCTCGATCCGCGCGCAGATCGCGCTGACGCAGGCGCCCGTCGCCGAAGCCGATCGGCTCTTCCCCCTGACGGGCCCGGTCGAGGAGGTCCTGCGCGATCTGCGGCGCTACCACGCGCTGGGCGTCGGCCACGTCGCCCTCTGGCCCGCCGGCCGCTTCGACCGCGCGGAGGCCTACATCGCCGCCATGGAGCGTCTCGTCCGTGAGATCGTGCAGCCGCTCCGCGCCGATCCGCCCAGGGCTTCGTGAGCACCGTCCCGGGCGGAGGCGGCGAGCGGATCACGGCGCTCGCCTACGATCCGGCGGATCCGCAATTCCGGTCGGATCCCGCCGCCTACTACCGCTGGCTCCGGGACGAGGCTCCCGTCCATCGCCACCCCGCCTCCGGCGCCTATCTCCTCTCCCGCTTCGACGACGTCTGGGAGGCGACCGCCGACTGGCAGACCTTCTCGTCGGCGAGCCCCGTCGCGAAGCTCCTCCACATGGCCTCGATGGATCCGCCGGGCCACGACCGCCTCCGCACGAGCGTCGCGCGAGCGTTCAGCCCGGCGAAGATCGCGGCCCTCGAGCCGATGGTCCGCGGGCTCTGCCGTGCGCTCCTCGAGCCCCTCGAGGCAGAGGCCGCGAGCGGCCGCCCCGTCGATCTCGTCGCGTCGTTCGCCGCGATCTTCCCGAGCCGCGTGATCCACCGTCTGCTGGGCGTCGCCGAGGCCTTCGACGAGCCGATCCGCCGAGCCGCCCTCGCGATCGGCGCCGCTCGCGATCCGGAGAGCCTCGCCGCACGCCTGCAGGCCTTCGTCGCCGAGACGCGAAAGGCCGAGTCCGTCGATCCGGGCTCGGCGCTCGGGCTGCTGCCGATGCTGCAGCGGGAGTCGGGGGCCGAGGCGCTCTCGCCCGAGGAGGTCGGCGGCGTCTTCAGCAACCTCGTCCTCGCCGGAACCGACACGGTCACGAACCTGATCGGCATCGGTCTCGTCCTGCTCCAGCGCGACCGCGGCGCGCGCCGCCGCCTCGCGCGCGATCCCGCGAAGATCCCGGCCGCGATCGAGGAGATGCTGCGCTTCGAGTCGCCCGTCCAGTCCCTCGCGAGGCGGACGCTCCGCGACGTCTCGCCCCACGGGGTCGGGATTCCGGAGGGCGCGGAGGTCCGGCTGCTCTGGGGCGCCGCGAATCGCGACGAACGGGAGTTCGAGCGCCCCGACGTCTTCGACGTCGATCGCGCGATCCGCCGCCATCTCGCCTTCGGTCACGGCATCCATTTCTGTCTCGGCGCGGGCCTCGCGCGCCTCGAGGCGCGGATCGCCTTCGAGGAGATCCTCGCGCGCTGGCCCGATCACGAGGTCGAGCTCGCGGCGCTCGAGCGGTTGCCGTCGCTCTGGGTGCGGGCGTGGGAGCGGGTGCCGGTGCGCCTGCGTTAGGCGCGGACCGCCGGGGTCAGACGAGGCGCTTCGCGTTCGGCCAATCGGTATGGACCGAGCGACCGGGGGCGTCGACCCGCTCGTAGCCGTGGTGGCCGAAATAATCGCGCTGGGCCTGGATCAGGCTGGCGCTGCCGCGGGCGGTCGTCAGCGTGTCGAACCAGGCGAGCGAGGCGGCGAGCCCGGGCACCGGGATGCCGGCGCTCGCCGCGGCCGCGACCGTGCGCCGCCAGCCGGGCAGACGATCGCGGAGCTCCACGACGAAGTCGGGCGCGAGGGCCAGCAGCGGCGCCGTCGTCGCGCCGGTCGCGCCCGCCGGGCGCGCGAAGGCGCCGCGCACGCGGTCGAGGAAGCGTGCGCGGATGATGCAGCCCGCTTTCCAGATGCGCGCGATTTCGGCGAGGTCCGTGCCGTAGCCGTAGGCGGCGCTGGCGCGCGCGAGGAGCTCGAAGCCCTGGCTGTAGCTCGCGATCTTCGCGGCGTAGAGCGCGGCCCGCAGGTCGTCGACGGACACGCCGGAGAGGCCGGAGGCGCTCTTCGAGTCGTCGCGGTCGAAGCGCGCGCTCGCTTCGAGGCGCCGGTCCCGATCCGCCGAGAGCAGGCGCGCGTCGACGGCGGCGGCGATCGTCGGGATCGCGACGCCGAGCTCGAGGGCGGCCTCGAGGGTCCAGCGGCCCGTGCCCTTCTGCTCGGCGCGGTCGAGCACGGCGTCGAGGAGGAGGCCGCCGGGGATCTCGGGATCGGCGGTGCGGAAGATCGCGGCGGTGATCTCGACGAGGTAGCTCTCGAGCTCGGCTTCGCCCCAGGCCGCGAAGGTCTCGGCGCAGCGCGCGGGGGAGAGGCCGAGGCCGTCGCGGAGCAGCGAGGCGATCTCGGCGATGAGCTGCATGTCGCCGTACTCGATCCCGTTGTGGACCATCTTGACGAAATGGCCGGCGCTGCCGCGACCGCAGTCGGTGACGCAGGGGCCCGAGTCGGCGACGGCGGCGATCGACTCGAGGATCGGACGCAGGCGCGCCCAGGCCGCCGGATCGCCGCCGGGCATCATGGCCGGGCCGGTCAGCGCGCCCTCGCTCCCGCCCGAGACACCCATTCCGACGAAATGCCAGGGCGCCGAGCGCGTCGCTTCGGCGCGGCGGTCGGTGTCGCGGAAGAAGCTGTTGCCCGCATCGACGACGACGTCGTCGCGTTCGAGGAAGGGCGAGAGGGCCGCGAGCGCGTCGTCGACGGGCGCGCCCGCCGGCACGAGCAGCACGATCGCCCGCGGCCGCGCGAGGACGGCGACGAGGGCCTCGATCGATTCGCAGGGGACGAAGCCCGCCTCGGGATGGCGGGCGGCGAGGGCCCGTGCGGCGCCATCGCTGCGGTCGTAGAGCGCGACGCGCTGGCCGTGGCGCGCGAGGTTGCGGGCCAGGCTCGAGCCCATCACGCCGAGACCGACCATCGCGATCGTGCAGGCGGGGGCGGTCATCGGCGCATCCTCTCCGGGGCCGGGGCGCCCGGGAAGGCGAGATCCGTGACGACGACGAGCCCCGGGAGCCCCGTCGCCGCGAGCCGCGGATCGCCGGTCCGCAGGCGCTCGAGGGCGTCTCGCTTCTCCTCGCCGGTCGCGACGAGGAGCGTGTGGCGGGCCGTCGCGAGGGCCGGGCGGGTCAGCGTGATGCGGCGGGGCGGCGCCTTGGGCGCGTCGGGGACGAACGCGACG
>JBIPOQ010000457.1:0-3477 GCA_044379055.1 Myxococcota bacterium | reverse complement strand
ACGACGCGCGAGCCGATGTCGATCGGGCCCTCCGAGTCGGGCGTCCGTGCACCCTACGAGAGCGCGGTCGCGGCGATCGAGAGCGTGAGAAGGATCGAAGTGCGCTTTCTCATCATCTCGCCTCGATTGCTCGGATCGCATCCGCCCCAGCATCCATCTCTCGAAGACCTGAATCCTCTCGGTCCCCGCTGCCACTTTCCTGGGTCGGTGCCGTCGGCTCGTCCCACACGTCCGATGGACCAGGAGATTCGCGGTCGCAGACCCGGTAGCTTCCGACTCGCGCCGCGTGCGCGAGCGAGAGCCTCGATCGGGATGTGCGCTTCGCATTCCGGAAGGCGGGAGGATGCATGGCTCGGCGTTCGTTTGCAGTCGGGAAATCGTCATGAAGTGCGCGAGCGTCCTGATGACGTGGGTCGTTGTGACTTCGTGTCTCATGCCCGGACTCGCTGTGGCCCACGACCCCACCGTCCCCGAGGTCGTGGCCGAAGACGAGCCGTCCCCGACGGAGCTCGCGCGGCAAGATCAGAATCCGATCACGCGCTTCTACGTCATGCGCTTCGAGAACAACGTTCAGCTCGGGTACGGGCCCCATGACGAGGCGATCAACTTCTTTCGATTTCAGCCGCTGATTCCAATCGAGCTGACTTCGAACTGGACCCTGCTCACGCGGGTGGTCGTTCCGGTCGTCCATCAGCCCTGGCCCGAGACCAACGATGGATTGGGCGATCTCTCGATGATCGCGTTCTTGACGCCCGCCCGGAGCCGCGAATTCACCTGGGGCATCGGGCCGGCCCTGCTCCTGCCGACGGCGACCAAACCGACCCTGGGGACCGAGAAATTCTCCGCCGGGCCCGCCGTGGCCGCCGTCTATACGGGCGCGCGGTGGGTCTTCGGCGGCGTCGCCCAGAACCTCTGGTCGTTCACCGGGGACGACGATCGGCTGGACGTCCATGTCATGACGCTGCGACCGCTCGTCAACTACAACCTCCCCGATGGCTGGTACCTGACGACGAGCCCGAGCCTGGTCGCGAACTGGGAGGTGGACGATGCGGACCGCTGGCTGGTGCCGGTCGGCGGCGGTCTGGGCAAGGTGTTCCGCCTGGGCAGACAGCGGCTCAGCTCGACGCTCGAATCCTATTACCACGTCGAGAGGCCGGAGCTCGGACCGGAGTGGCAGATCCGCTTGCAGCTCTCGCTGCTCTATCCGGATTGAGTCCCGCGACGCGCTCCATCGAATCTCTCGACCGCCGAAGCACAGGACGCGTCGCGGCCCGGATCCGCCTCAGCCGATCGCCGTTCGCCGCGATCGCACGAACGCCGCGCCCGCGACCAGCAGACAGAGCCAGCCCGAGAGCGCAGCGAGCGCGCTCGCGAGGCCGCCCGAACCGGCGAGCTCGCCCGTGATCCAGGGGACGACGAAGCCGCCGAGGGATCCGAGTCCGCCGGCGAGCCCGACGGCGAGCCCGGCCTTGCGCGGCAGGGCCCGGCCGGCGAGGCCGATCATGACGGGAAAGACGCCGCCGAGGAAGAAGCCCGTCGCCGCCATCGCGACCTCGGGCGCCGCGATCCAGCCGCGACCGAAGGCGAGCACGATGGCGGCGGCGACCGAGGCGAGCGCGGCGGTCGTGCCGGCGCCGGGGGCCCGCGGCGAGAGGCCGACGCCGAGCCGACCGACGAGCAAGCCGCTCCAGAAGGCGCTGATCGTGCCGGCGGCGCGGGCGGCGTCGAGGCCGAGGCTCGTGCGCGCGTGGTCGGCGACGAAGAGCGTCAAGGCCGACTCGACGCCGACGTAGGCGAAGGTCGCGACGCAGATCGCGGCGAAGGCGATGCGGTCCTCTCCGTCGCCGACGCCGACCGGCGACGAGACGGGCGACGCGGGCTCGAGGCGCGGCCGTGCGTCGGCGCGCATCGGGACGAACGCGACGCCCGCGACGAGGGCGACGTGGGCGAGTCCGGCGAGGCGGAAGGTGTCGTACCAGGCCAGCTCGATCGAGGTCCGCAGGGCGCCGAAGAGGAGCGGCGTCAGCGCCGCGGAGAGGGTCGCGGCGGAATGAATGAAGACGAGACGCCGCGGCGCGGCCTCGCCGAGCTCCTCGACGATCAGGGCGTTGAGGATCGTTTCGTAGAAGCCGGCGCCGAAGCCGATCAGGACCGTCTGGACGAGCAGGCTCCGGAAGGTCGTCCCGGGCCCGAGCAGCAGGCAGGCCGCGACGACGCAGCCGCAGGCCGCGACGAAGAGCGGTCGTCGCGGCAGGCGGTCGACGAGCGGGCCGGCGATCACGATCCCGACGCCGAGCCCGAGGGAGAGACACGAGCCCAGCAGTCCGAGATCGGCATAGCCGAGACCGAGCGCCTCGATCATCTCGCTGGCGTTCGCGCCGTACAGGACGAGCAGCGCGCCGAAGGCGAGGAAGGACGCGACGGCGAGTCCGGTCAACGGCGCTACATCAGGTTCAGTTCGAGGCGCGCCGCGTCGGAGAGCATGTCGATGCTCCACGGCGGGTCCCAGACGAGATCGAGGGCGACGTCCTTCACGCCGATCACGTTCCGCACCTTCTCCTCGACCTCGGGCGGGAGCGTCTCGGCGACGGGACACATCGGCGTCGTCAGCGTCATCGTGACGTGGACCGAGCCGTCGTCGGTCACGTCGACGCCGTAGACGAGGCCGAGCTCGTAGATGTCGACGGGGATCTCCGGGTCGTAGACGGTCTTGAGGACGGCGATCACGCGATCGCGGATCTGCATCGCAGGCGAGAGGTTCTTGTTGCCGCCGTCGCCGTTCGAATCCGTCGAGTCGACCGAGCCCGACGTCGCGTCCATTCCCTGCTCGTTTCGCATGTCCCTCTCCTCGTTCATCGCCGTGCCCGCCTCTCTGCTCGCCGTTGCGTTCGTCTGCCCGCCGCGCCGGCGGTCCCGAAGCCATTTCAGCATGGCCTGTTGCCCTTTTCCCGATGCAAGTTCCCCGTCGCTCTACTCGGTCTTCGCGGTCTCGCCCTTCGCCTCGAGCGCCGCTCGGAGCGCGTGCCACGCCAGCGTCGCGCACTTGACGCGCGCCGGGTATTCGCGCACTCCCGAGAAGACGGCGAGCTTGCCGAGGCCCTCGCTCGAGGGCGTCGTTCCGGGCGGTGCGGTCAGCAGCGCGTGGAACCGATCGAAATCGGCCTCGACCTGCTCGATCGTCTTGCCCTTCACGAACTCGGTCATCAGCGAGGCCGATGCCTTCGAGATCGCGCAGCCCGAGCCCTGGAAGGCGACGTCGACGACGCGGCCCTGATCGTCGACCCGGGCATAGAGGGTCAGCGCGTCGCCGCAGAGCGGGTTGTGGCCGTCGGCTTCGTGGGTCGCGTTCGCGAGCTTCGCGAAGTTCCGCGGCTGCTTGTTGTGTTCCAGGATCGTCGCCTGGTAGAGCTCACGCAGATCGTCCAATTCCGGTTCCTCGGGCTTTCCCGTTCCTCAGGCGAACAGCTCGCGGGTCTT
>JBIPOQ010000458.1:0-3477 GCA_044379055.1 Myxococcota bacterium | reverse complement strand
CGGGCTTCACGCTCCTCGAGCTCATGATCAGCATCTCGATCCTCGGGATCATCGTGATCGGCGTCTTTTCGAGCCTGACTCGTCAGCACCGCACCTCGATCGTCACGGAAAGCATCGTCGAGGTCCAGAACAACGTCCGCGCCATCGCCTCGCTGCTCGAGCGCGAGATCCGCATGGGCGGATACATGGTCCCCGACGCGGTCGCGGTCTGCGGTCTCGACTCGACCACGGGCGGCGACGAGCTCTTCGTCTCCGAGAACGAGCCGATCGTCCCCGACGACGCGCGGGCCGGCGACATGGGCGCGCGCCTCGCGGCGGGCTCCGGCGCCTGGAGCAACCCGACCATCAACGCGACGACGCCCACGTCCTCGGCGGCGATCACGGTGAACCTCGACGCCGACAGCGCCGATCTCGACGACGACGGCGCGCTCTTCTACGACAACGACGGCAACGGGACGCCCGACGCGGACTTCCGGATCAACGGCGGGTTCATCCTCGCCGACCTGGCGAACCCCCATCGCGGCACGCTCTGCGGCCTCGTCACGGCTGCGTCGACGACGCAGATGACGCTCGTCCCGATGGCGGGCGCCCTCGCGAACCTCGTCGGGACCGACGCGGAAGAGGAGATCGTGATCGTGCCCGCGGCGCGGTACGCGCTCGACTCGACCACCGGGACCGGACGTCTCGAGCGCAATGGCGAGCTGCTCGCCCAGGGCGTCGACGACTTCCAGGTCTCCTACTACTTCGACGTCGACGACGATGGCGTCGTCGACGCCGCGACCGCCGAGGAGCCGGGGACCAAGGACGGCAACGCCTACAGCCCGGCCAACTGGGACAACGAAGACCTCAAGGAGGTCCGCTTCTCGATCGTCGTGCGCACGCGCGCCGCCGATCAGCAGTTCGCCGACGGCAACTTCGTCGTGCTGGAGAACCGGACGGCGCCGGCGGGGGGCAGCGATGGATTCCGACGTCGCGTGATCGTGGGCTCGGTCCGCCCGCGCAACGTCGGCAACGCGGGGAGCATCTGATGACCGAGAAGCGAACGCGATCCCTGGGGCCGAAGACGGCGGAGCGGCGACGCGAGGGCGGCATGGCGCTGATGCTCTCGATCCTGCTCCTCATCACCGTCTCGGCGCTGGCCCTCTCGACGATGCAGACCGCCGCCTCCGACGGCACGGTCGCGGGCTTCCAGAATCAGGAAGCGATGGCCTTCTATGCCGCAGAGGCCGCAGTCGCCGAGGCGCGCAACCTCGTGCGGGCGATGGGCGAGCGGAGCCAGGTCCCGGAATACCCGGCCGACTTTCCGGACGAGGCCAACCCGGTCGAGCTCTCGAGCGCGAGCGACTTCCCGACCGGGGAGCAGCCCGTCTACTACGCCGATCCGAATCCGCCGACGCCGATCGGCTATGTCGGCGAAGGCAGGCAGTGCACCGAGGGCTGCAACATGACCATCGGCGGCGCGAAGTACAACCACACCAAGTGGCAGATCAACGTGGTCGGCGAGTCGCCGTCCGGGGACCAGAAGCGCCTCGAGGTCGTCGCGACCCGGCTGCTGGCGGTCGGCTACTGAGCGCCGCGCGCCGTCGCGTCGCGACGGGTGCCCGGACCTGACTTTCGCACTGAGGCGCTCGCACGCGAGCAGGCCTGGAGGACGAGAAGATGAAGTACTTGCATCACCGAACGGTCTGGACGCTCTTCGCGTGCGCGGCGCTGGTGTCGACGGTGGTCCTGCCGGCGAGCGCGGGGGACGAGGACATCTTCTCGGCCCAGGTCCCGCCGAACGTGCTTCTCATGATCGACAACTCGGGCTCCATGAACACGATCATGGAACACCCCTCGTTCGATCGAGGCAATTTCGTTCCGACCTGCGACATCATTCCTGCGAATGCCCCGGCCGGCACGGTCAACATCAACGATCAAGCGGGCCGTGCCTTGCGACGCGTCTGTTTCAATACCGGGAACTGCGTCGTTCAGGTCCACTCGGCGAATGCCGCATGGACCCCGACGCCGGACACGACCGACGATGCTCAGAACGGCTGGGTCACGCGGCGTTTCTGCGGCGAGGATCGCAGGCTCTACACGGACGGCATCAACCAGGATTACGGGAACTGGACCTGGTACGACCAGGAGTATCTGGAGTGGCTCTACAGCCTGGACGAAGACGAAGACGAAACGCTGATCGGCCCGCCGGGGGCCCAGAGTACGCCGGAAGAAATCTTCGACGAGCTCCACGAGTTCGACAACGGGACCAACTACATCACCGGCGAAACCTTCGCGAAGTTCCAGATCGCGCGCATCACGGCGGCCCGCGACATCGCCCGCGACGTGATCTATCAGACGAACAGCGACTGTCCGGCCTTCGATGGCGACTGCGGCGTCTACGAGGACCGGGTTCGGTTCGGCCTGGCCCGATTCCAGGCAAACGCGCACGGGGGCTTCGTGGCCGCCGAGATCGATGCCTACAGCACGAATCGGACCGCGCTGCAGACTGCGATCACCGCGCTCGATGCGGAGACCTCCACGCCGCTCGGAGAGACCCTCTTCAAGCTCTACACCTACTTCATGTCGAGAACCACGGCCCAGATTCCGTTCGGCCAGAACGGGATCACCCGGTTCCCTCCCTATACCTACCGGATGTCCGACGGTACGCATACGACGACGACTTCCCTGATCGCAGACGATCCGATCACCCAGGATTGCCAGAAGAACTTCGTCATCATCGTCACCGACGGTGAGCCGACGAACGACCACTTCACCTTGAGCGGCACGAATACCAACGGCTTCGCGAACTACGCAAATCTCGTCGGGAATTACGCGCCCGACGCGGTGGGCGATGCGGACATCGGCACCGATGGGACGCCCGAGGTGGGCTCCCCGCCCTGGAGTGATGCGACGGGCGCGGGCTGGCTCGACGACATTGCGCTCTTCATGCAGGAGAACGACTGCCGGCTCGACCGCCCGGGAGAGCAGCTCGTCGACGTCTACACGGTCGGATTCACGACCCAGGGCGCCGCGAACGACCTGCTCAGGAAGACGGCTGCCAATGGCAACGGCCTCTTCTTCTCGGGGAATCAGGCGGAGGCGCTGACCCAGGCTCTCGTGAGCTCGCTCCAGGACATCATCTCGAAGGCTCAGGGCTTCTCGGCGGCGACGGTGCCGGCGGCACGCACCTCGGACGGCGGTCAGCTCTATACGACGCTGTTCCAACCGACGAACGTGCGCCCCTTCTGGCCCGGTCTGCTTCGAAGCTACAAGATCACCTCCGAGGGCGAGATCCTCGACGCGAACGGCGACTGCGCGCTCGAGAACCTCGCGGATCCGCCCTTCTGTGCCCAGGGAACGTTCAAGTCCGAAGTCCTCGCGCCGCCCTTCTGGAACGCCTCGAAGGAGATGCCGGACGCCAACGACCGCAACCTTCAGATCTCGCTCGAAGGGTCCCCGGGCCAGGACGTCGTCGACTTCACCCATTCGAACGTC
>JBIPOQ010000456.1:0-3483 GCA_044379055.1 Myxococcota bacterium | reverse complement strand
CCGCGTGGTGGTCCGCGAAGAAGACGACCTCGGCGTCGCCGCCGGCGCGGGACCAGTCCGCGAGCCCGGCGGCGACCCGCTGGAAATCGTCGATCACCGCGATGCGAAAAGGGCTGCTCATCGGTCTTCCGTCGCCGTGCGGGCCATCTCGGATCGAGCTCCTAGGCGCCGAGGGCGGCGAGGTCGAAGCCGTAGAGTCGAGCGACGTTGTCGCAGGTGATCGCCGCCCGCTCGGCCGCCGGTACGCCGGCGAGGATGCGATCCAGGATCTCGCGCGAGCGCGGGAAGGTCGACTCCGTGTGCGGATAGTCGGAGCCCCACATCAGCGTGCCGAGCCCGACCGCCTCCCGCTCCCGGATCCCGATCGCGTCCTCCTGGAAGCTCATGAAGCACTGCCGTCGGAAGTAGTCGGAGGGCAGGGCGCTCTTGTCCGCGAAGCGGTGCCAGTTGCCGCGGATCGGCCGCTGCGTGTAGGTGTAGTCCATCTGGAAGAGGAAGAATGGCGCCCACGAGACCTCGTGCTCGACCGAACCGACGCGCAGGTTCGGATGCCGTTCGAAGACGCCGGAGAAGACCATCTCGCCGATCGACTTGCGGACGAAATGATCCTGCAGGTAGAAGGCGGACTCCTTGACCTCGCGCACGCCTTTCTGGGTCGTGTCGACGGAGGCTGCGGCGCGGCCCGTCGCGACGTGCATCGAGAGCGGCATCGCGAGATCGGCGGCGGCGGCCCAGACGGGCTCGTACATCGGGAGGTCGTAGGGGCGGTCTGCGGGCGGAAGCACCGTGATCATCGCGCCCGCGAGACCCTTCTTCCGGCAGCGGGTCAGCTCGGCGACGGCTTCGGCGGGGTCGTCGACGTTGAGCAGCGCGATCCCTTTGAGGCGAAGCGGGTCCTCGTTGCAGAACTCCGCGATGTAGTCGTTGTAGGCGCGCATCGCGGCGGAGCAGAGCGCAGGGTCGGGAATCCCGTACACGAGCAGCGCCTCGCTCGGATAGAGGACCGAAGCTTCGACGCCGTCCTCCCGGTTCTCCTCGACGTACCGCTTCGGATCGTAGGCGGCCGGTCGCACCGACTCGAAATGCGCCTCGATGATCAGCTCGGAGGACTCCTTCTCGAAGCGGTCGCCGGTCTGGACGCCGAGGAAGGACATCGATCGCTTGCCGTCGATGACCCACCAGTCGCCCTTCTCCTCGCGCACGACCCGCGGCGCGCGATCCCGGAAGGCGCGATCGATCCGCTCCAGCCAGAGGTCGGGGGGCTCGATGATGTGGGAGTCGGACGAGACGAGAAGGGTTCGGGCCATGCAGTCCTCCGATCGCCGGACGGGCGGGGTCGGGCCAGCATACCACCCCGAACCTCGCCCGCTGGCGGCGCGACTTACGGCCGCGCGCCTAGCGTGTCATGCTCGTCGCCATGGCCCTCTTCGCGCTCGTCCACGGCTCGATGCACGGCGGCTTCTGCTGGCGCGACCTCGTGCCCGAGCTCGAGCGTCTGGGTCACCGCGCCGTCGCCCCGGATCTTCCCTGCGACGACGTGGACGCGGGACTCGGCGCGTACGCCGACGCCGTCGAGGCGAGTCTCGCAGGTCGGCCGGGGGGCGACGCGCCGATCCTCGTCGGACATTCGCTCGGCAGCCGCACGATTCCCGTCGTCGCTTCGCGCCGACCGCGCTCCCGGATGATCTTCCTCTGCAGCGTGCCGACGGGGCCCGGCGTCGTCGATGCGAACGCCTTCGCCGGCATGGTGACGGCCGAGTACGCCGGAGCGCTCTTCCATGCGCGCGCGGATGGCGCGCGCCGGATCGACGCGGAGGCGGCGAAACGGGTCTTCTTCGGGGAATGCGAGGCGCAGACGGCGGATTGGGCCGCGAGTCGGCTCCGGTGGCAGGGGCCGCGGCCGCTGGCCGAGCCGGCGCCGATCGCGAGCTGGCCCGCGGTGCCCCTCGAGATCGTCCTCGCGCGGGACGATCGGGCCGTTCGATTCGATTGGGCGCGGGTCTCGGCCCGATCGTGGCTCGGGGGACGCGAGCCGAAGACGATGCCGGGCGACCACTCGCCCTTCCTGTCGCGTCCGGCAGAGCTCGCGCGGACGCTCGTCGGCTGTCTGGACGATCGGGGCGACGGCGGCCGCGCCGATCGCCTCGCCGACTGAGCCGTCCCGGACGCGCCGGGACGGCTCGATCGGCGAAGGTCGCCGCTCTCAGACGGGACGGCGCTCGACGAGCCCGAGCCCGTTGTCGCGCATGATCATCTGGACCTCGTCCTTCGAGAAGCCGTGCAGGTCGTCCACGAACGACACGGGCTTGGCCAGACCCTCGGCGTGGGGATAGTCGGATCCGAACAGGATGTGATCCGAGCCGATCGCGTCGCGCAGGCCGTGGAGATCGTCTTCGTAGTAGGGCGAGACCCAGACGTGCTTCGCGAAGGTCTCGAGCGGATCGCGCTTGAAGGCGTAGGGCATCTGTCCGTAGGCCTTCTTCAGCTTCTTCAGCATCGGATCGACCCAGGAGCTGCCCTGCTCGATCGTCGCGAAGCGCAGGTTCGGGAAGCGGTCGAAGAGGCCGTCGCAGATCAGCGTGACCATGAAGTCCGCCGAGGGGCTCGCCGAGAGGCAGAGGCGCTTCGGCTGGAAGTCGAAGGCCTGGAACTCGCCGTTGCCGCCCCACATCTCGCTGATCGGGAGGTAGCCCGAATCGCCGGAGTGGCAGGCGACGGTGATGCCCGAGTCGTTGACCTTCTGCCAGAACGGATCGAAGCGGCGGTCGGCCGGCGACACGAAGCCCGTCGGCGTGTGCACCGGAGCCGAGCGCATGTTGAAGGCGCGCGCGTCGTGGGCGAGGGCGAAGTCGAGCTCCTCCATCGCGGCGCCGAGGTCGATCAGGGAGATGTAGGGCGTCGAGTAGATCCGGTTGCGATAGTTGAAGCCCCAATCCTCCTCGAGCCAGCGGTTGAACGCCCGGAACGCCGCGATGGCCGCCGCGGGATCGCCGATCAACGCCTCTTCCATGCCGACCGCGAGGGTCGGGAACATGAAGCAGGCCTCGATCTCCTGACTGTCGAGCTGGGCGATCCGCGCATCGCGATTGCGATAGGCGGGATGGATCGGCTCGAGCTCGCCGAAGATGTCGCGGATGCTCTTGCCTTCCTGGTTGCGGCCGCGGAAGTACTCGTCGAGGCAGCCCGGCTTCGCGACCGGATCGAAGGTCGGGTTCGGGATGAAGCGGTTGATCTTGCCCCCGACGAGCAGGCACTTGCGGCCCTTGACGTCGGCCCACTGCATCGCGCGCTTCGCCATGCGCGGATCGATGTGGCGGATGAAGGCGTCCTCGGGCTCGTAGTAGTGGTGGTCGGCGTCGAAGGCGGCGTAACCGAGACGGGTCATGGGCTCTGTCCTCAGCGGGGAGCGCGGGGCTCCGGGGTGGTCCCCGCCGCCCGGGGTGGGCGGTCGAGGCGTCGGCGAGGCGTAAGATGAATAATCTC
>JBIPOQ010000455.1:0-3488 GCA_044379055.1 Myxococcota bacterium | reverse complement strand
GCTCGGCCGTCCGGAGATCGAGCCCTGCGCTCGAACGCGCGCCGCCGGGCCCGATCGGCGCCGCGAGCAGCGCCTCGACCCGCTCGGCGAGGCGGTCGGCCGCGGCCCGCGAGCCCGCCATCGCCTCGTCCCGCGCCGACTCGCCGCGCGAGGAGCCGACGCTTCCGAATCCGAGGCCGAACATCCAGAGCTGGCCGGCGGCATGATCGTAGGCGAGCACCTGATCGACGAAGGCGAGCGAGAGGTCGGGCAGGCCGAGGTCGTCGGCGTTCTCGCAGCGCACCCGCGGCAGCGTCAGCGCGGCGAGCTCGTACCCGAAATAACCGACCGCCCCGCCGACGAAGGGCAGCTCGATCCCCGCCGAGAGCCCGTCGACCTCGTGCCAGCAGGGGTTGCCGGAGCCGCTTGCCCGGCGCGTCGAGAAGACGAGGGAGTCCGCCCGGGGCAGCAGCGAGCGCGCGCAATCGAAGGGATCGGCATCGAGCTGGTGGGAGCCGCGCGCGAGCCCGGGACGGACCGGGCGCAGGACGTCGATCTCGACGCGCGTCCCCCTCGCCCGCAGCCAGAGATAGGGATCCGCCCCGGCGAAGGAGAAGCGGCCGAGGCGCCCGTCGCAGAGCGCGCTGTCGAGCCACCAGAAGCCCGGATCGGCGTGGAGCCCGTCGACGAGGGCGAGCCAGGCCGCCGACGTGGCCGGTCGGTCCAGGGCGGCCAGGGCGATGCGCTCACCGGGCTTGAACATCAGGGGGCTCCGCGGGGACTCGTCGAAGGCGGGGAGGCTAACGCACGGCCCCGATCGAGGCACAAAACCGCGCTCAGCCGCTACAATGCGCCGCCCACCCCCAACCGCCCTCGAATCGAAAGACCGTGAAGCGCATCTGTTTCTACCATGCCGGCTGTCCCGACGGATTCGGCGCGGCCTGGGCCGTCCACTGCGCCTGGCGCGAGACCGGCCGCTATGTCGCGCGCGGCCACGAAGACCGCGTGCGCCTCCCGGAATGCGAAGACGCGCTGGTGACCTTCGTCGACATCGCCCCGGGCCGCGACGAGCTGCGCGAGCTCGCCGAGGTCGCCGACCAGGTCGTGATCCTCGACCACCACGTGACCGCCAAGGACCGCCTGCTGCGCGACGCCGGCTGGACCGAAGCGCTCGAAGCCGACGGCCACGAGCTCCATTTCGATCTCGGCCATTCCGGCTCCGTGCTCGCCTGGCAGTATTTCCATCCCGGCGAGCCGGTGCCCGGCATCCTGCAATACGTCGAGGACCAGGATCTCTGGAACTGGCAACTGCCGGGATCGGATGCCGTGAACGCCGCGCTCGCCTCGTATCCCCACGACTTCGAGACCTGGGACCGGCTCGCCGCCCGCCCGATCGAGGAGCTCGCGCGCGAAGGCGAGCCGATCCTGCGCGCGAACCGGATGGAGGTCGAGCGGCGCCTCGAGCACGCGAAGCCCGTCGCCCTCGGCACGCGCCGGATCGAAGCCGTCAACGCGTCGACCAACCGCAGCCGGATCGGCCATCAGCTCGCGGATCGCGCGCGCTTCGGACCGCAATGGGGTCTCGTCTATCGCGTCGAGGGGGCGGACGTCTTCGCGACGCTCTACTCGATCGGCGAGCTCGACGTCGCCCGCATCGCCCTCGAATACGGCGGCGGGGGCCACCGGAACGCCGCCGGCTTCCGCGTCTCCCTCGAGCGCTGGCTCGCGGAGTTCGTGATCTGAACGTTCGATCCGCCGCCCCTCGACGGCCCCAGGAGGAAGCCCGATGACCCGAACTGCACTCGATCGGTTTCGCGTCGACGGCCGCGTCGCGATCATCACCGGCGCGGGCAAGGGCATCGGCGCGGCGATCGCGCAGACGCTCTCGGAGGCGGGCGCGGATTGCGTCCTCGTCGCGCGGACGACGGCGGATGTCGAGGCGGTCGCCCGGATCGTTCGCGAACGCGGCCGCCGGGCGCTCGCGATGACGGGCGACGTCAACGATCTCGGGCTGCTCGCCCAGGTCGTCGAACGGACGATGGCCGAGCTCGGTCGCATCGACTTCGTCATCAACAACGCCGGGGGCTCGCGCTCGCGGCCGATCCTGAAGACCCGCGTCGACGAGCTCGAACACTCGTTCCATTTCAACGTCTCCGTCCCCTTCGAGCTCGTCCGCCTCGCCGCGCCGCACATGCTCGCCGGCGGCGGCGGCAGCGTCGTCAACATCTCCTCCGTCGCGTCGAAGAACGCCGTGCGGGGCAACCTCGCCCACGGGCTCACGAAGGCGGCGCTCAACGCCCTGACGCGCCTGCAGGCGGCGGAGCTGGCCCCGAAGATCCGGGTCAACGCGGTCCTGCCGGGCGCGATCGAGACGGACGCGCTGCGGGGCTGGCTGTCGGCGATGGATCCCGACGTCCGCAAGACGATGATCCAGAACACGCCGATGCGCCGGAACGGCGAGCCCGACGACATCGCCGACGCCGTCCTCTACCTCTGCGCGCCGGCGTCGAGCTTCGTGACCGGCGAGCTGCTGAAGGTCGACGGCATGGCGGCGGACGACATGATCCCGCACCAGCTTCCGGATCTCTGAGCCCGGGTCCGGCGTCGGGCGGCGACCGCAGCCGCCCCGGGCTGCCTCGAGGCCGCGTGCTAGCTTGCGGGGCCGTGCCGAACTCGACCAAACGCGTCCGACGAACGCCCGAGAATGCGCGCGCCGAGATCCTCGCGGCCGCCGAGTCCGCGCTTCGCGACACCGACTTCCATGCGCTGACCGTCGAAACCCTGATGGAGCGGACGGGCATGACCCGCTCCCTCTTCTACCACTACTTCAAGAGCCTCGACGAGATCGTGATCGCCCTGTTCGAGGGGATCGAGGCCGAGATCCGCGGCGCCGTCGATGCCTGGCTCGAAGGCGAGGACACGGCCGATCCCCGCGCGAAGACCGTCGAGCACCTGACCCGCATGTACGCGGTCTGGCGCGAGCATGCGAACCTGATGCGCGCGATGGAGCAGGCCGCGGGCCGGAGCAAGGAAGCCTTCGCCCGCTGGCAGCAGCAGGTCGTCGAGTCCTACATCGACAAGACCGAAGGCTTCATCCGACGCCAGATCGCCCTCGGCCGAAGCCGCGTCGAGGACCCGCGCGGCGTCGCGCAGGTCCTCATCCTGATGAACCTCGCGGTCGCCCGGGACCAGAACGACCGGCCGCAGCTCGACACGCCGGCCCATCTCGGCGCGATGGTCGGCCACGTCTGGAACGCCGCCGTGTATCAGGACGCCTGAGGCCAGGACCGGATCGAACCGATCTCAGCCCGCCCGCAGCCCACCTTCCGCGAACCTTCAGAAAACCTTCAGCCCGCCGTATTCGTCGTCTTCGCGCCCGACGCGATCAGGTACGAATAATGCGGCAGATGCGCCATCTGGCCGCCGTCGATCGAGATCAGCTGGCCGGTCACGAACGACGACTCGTCCGACACGAGATAGAGCACTGCATGGGCGAGGTCGTCCGCCCG
>JBIPOQ010000454.1:0-3490 GCA_044379055.1 Myxococcota bacterium | reverse complement strand
GAGAACCGATTGATTCTCGAGCTCGACCCGCTCGTAGAGCGCCCGGGTCGTCGCCAGCTCGGCCTGCAGCACGCTCTGCTTCTCGTCCTCGCCCGCCGCATAGCGCGCGAGCGCCGTGCGCTGGGCCTCGCCGAGGAGCGCGGCGTGGACCGTGTTGATCTCGAGCGCGCGAGCGACGAGGACGAGGTCGTCGAAGAGCTGGCAGGCGAGGGCGGCGAGCTCGAGACGCAGGGTCTCGAGGTCCTGCCCCGCGGCCTCCGCTTCGGCGAGGGCTGCCTCGCCCCGCAGACGCCGCTTGCCGGGGAAGGGCACGCGCTGGCTCAGGTCGAAGCGCGCCCCCGGATCGACCGCACTCGAGCCGAAGGAGAGCGGCGCCACACCGACGCCGAGCATCGGATCGTCGAGGCTCGTCACCTGCGGATAGCGGGCGATCGCGGCGCGCCAGGCCTGACGCGCGACCTCGAGATTGGGATTGCGCTCGAGGACGGCGGCGACGAGCGTGCGCCGATCGAGGCGCTCGCGATCGGCGAAGAGCGATGCGTCGGCCTCGGACGGGGAACGGACCGTCGGGGCCGAGCGCTGGAGATCCTCGGTGAGCAGGCGATGACGAATGGAGGCCGGGGTCTGGCAGGCCAGCGCCGCGCCGGCGAGTCCAAGGAGACAAGCCGAACGGCGGACCCGGCCAGCCCGGAGACGAGCGGAAGCCATGGGCGAAGCCCTCGTGCAGACAGGGGAGCGAAGAGGCCGCCGCGCGAGCGGGAGCCTCGGACTCGACGGCCGGGAGGCGAAGGCTCAGATCAGGAGGACGACCGACAGGCGAAGCGGGGAGGCCCGCCACGCGCGCTCGGCTTCGGCGAATCGCCAGCCGGAGTCGCTGCGCTCGGGGGCGAGGACGACGTCGCGCAAGGGCAGCGTCGGGAGGCTCGGAGTCTCGGCGGGCGTCGGGGCGACGGAGGCGAGCGGCGTCGACGCGGTCGCGCAGCACGCCCGGCTCGCGAAGCCCGCGCCGCAATCCTCGCGCTCGGTCTCGACCGGACAGCACGAGGGCGCGCAGACCGAGGCGGCCAGCGCGAGGCTCGGCGCGAGGCAGAGCCCCAGCATGAGCAGCCAAACGGCCACCGTCCCGCGCTGTCGACGCCTAATGCCCTGCATCCGACAATTCCTATCCGACAACCCATCGGCCGTCAAATCGGCGGGCTTGATCGAGGCGCGGCGCCTCGCCCGGAGCTGCCGGTCGGCTTCAGCTTCGCTTCATCAACGAGACGAGGGTCGCCGGCGTCGGGTCGTTGCAGAGCCGTTCGACGGCATCTTCCCGGGAGAAGGTCGCCGCGATGTCCGAGAGGAGCTCGAGCTGGGCGCCGTCCTCGGAGCGCGGCGTCAGGATGAGAAAGACGAGCCGGACCGGGATGCCGTCCGGCGTATCGAACTCGATGCCGCCCGGCGAGACGCCGACGGCGACGACGGGCCGGGGGAGGCCGACGAGGCGCGCGTGGGGCGCGGCGACACCGCCGCCGAGGGCCGTCGAGACGAGCTGCTCGCGCTCGAAGGCGGCGGCGGTGACCAGGATCTCGTCGAGGCCCGTCGCCCGCGCCGAGACGCGGACGAGCTCGCGGATCGCGTCCCGGGGCTCGCGTGCGATGAGCGGCGCGACGAAGCGGTCGGGCGTGAACGCATCGACGAGACGCAGACTCGTCTGCCGTGGGAAGAGCCGCATGATCATCGGGCCGGAGAGCATCGAGGTCGCGACCGCCATCACCACGAGCGCGACGAAGGTCGTCGGCCCGATCAGCCCGGCCTCTCGCGCGACGAGAGCCAGCACGATCTCCATCGCGCCGCGCGCGTTCATCGCGAAGCCGATCGCCCAGGCCTCGCGCGAGGCGATGCCCGCGGCCCGGGCGCCGAAGCCGCAGCCGACGATCTTGCCGAGGCAGGCGACCGTGAAGATCAGGACGACGACGCCCGCGTCGAAGTCGGCGATGAAGTCCGCCTTGAGCCCGATGCTCGCGAAGAAGAGCGGCGCGAAGAGGACCGAGACGAAGTCCTGCATCGCGCCGCGGGTCTGCTCGCGGAAATGCGGCGAGCCCGCGGCGGTGGCGCCGACGACGAACGCGCCAAACATCGCGTGCATGCCGAAGTACTCGCTCGTCGCCGCGCCGGCGAAGAGCAGCGGCATCATGACGGCGAGGGCGCTCGCGGGGTTGCGCGTGCGAAGGTGGACGACGGAGAGCAGGTAATGGACCAGGGGGCGTCCGGCGGCCCAGAGCGCAGCGGCGAGGGCCATGACGACGAAGCCGCCGAAGATGCTGGGCGCCGTCGTTCCCGAAGAGAGGTTGCCGAGGATGAAGGCGAAGAGGATCCAGCCCGCGACGTCGTTCAGGACCGCCGCCGCCATGACCGTCATGCCGAGGTCGCTGCGGTACACGCCGAGGTCGAGCAGCGTCTTCGCGATCACGGGCAGGGCCGAGATGCAGAGCGCCGTGCCGAGGAAGAGCGCGAAGAGCCAGCGCGGCTGATGCCCGTCCCAGCCGAGCGCTTCGGGCACGACCCAGGCGACGCTCGCACCGACGAGCATCGGGAGGATCATGCCGCCGAGGGCGACCGAGAGGGCGTGGCGCGCGCGTCGGCTCACGCCGGCGACGTCGATCTCGGCGCCCGCCATGAAGAGGAAGACGACGATGCCGACCAGGTTGAGGCCGTCGAGCAGATGCGCCCGCTCCCCGGTCATGGGGAATAGGAGCTGCTGGAAATCGGGGGCGAGGCGGCCGAGGATCGTCGGGCCGAGGATCACGCCGGCGAGAATCTCGCCGACGACCGCGGGCTGGCGCAGTCGCGTCGCGACGGTGCCGAGGGCCTTCGCCGCCATCAGCAGCAGACCGATCGCGAGCAGCAGGAATGCGTTCGAGTCGCCGTGCACGGGCCGAGCGTAGGCGAGCCGGTTCGGGTCGTCACTCGACGGGGACGCTCGAATTCCGGCCGGCTGGGGAACGGTGCCGCGCTAGGCTAAGTCTCTGGGATCGGTCGCCGCTGCCCCCGATTGCATCCGGCGCAGCGATCGAGGCCGTACCTTCGGCCGCCGTCCCAGTCGAGCCCGATCCGACCGAGCCCATCCCCATCGAGCAGAGGAGACCCCCGCATGGCCCAGAACTCCGAGATCATCGATCGCTTCATCACCGCCTGGAGCAAGAAGGACGTCGACCTGATCATGAGCTTCTTCACGCCGGACGCCGTCTACATCAACGTGCCGATCGATCCCCCGAACGTCGGCTCGGAGATGATCCGCAAGACGATCGAGGGCTTCGTCGGCATGGCCGAGGCGGTCGAGTTCCGCGTCCACCATCAGGGCGAGTCGCCGACGGGCACCGTGCTGAACGAGCGGACCGATCGCTTCAAGATCGGCGGCCGCTGGGTCGAGGCCGGCGTGATGGGCGTCTTCGAGCTCGAGGGCGGCAAGATCAAGGCCTGGCGCGATTACTTCGACATGGGCCAGTTC